>NZ_JBSYOQ010000069.1:0-26060 GCF_058244645.1 Candidatus Thiodiazotropha sp. AKAK3 | reverse complement strand
GAATCCACGCCACAGAGAAAGGCACGGCGTACGCAGCGGGAGACACAGTGGTAGTAGGGGGTTTCTTCCAGCAGAATCTGGACTTTCCTTGGTTTGGGCATCGTATCGCTCCTTGATAACGGATGGTAAAAGAAGATTGCCATACAGTGTGGTTTTTGGCAAATTAGGACTGGGTGTCCGGATTTCTGGGATTTCTGCATCTTCATTCATGTTGCTATATATAACTCAAGGAAACCCAATTGCTGGCGAACTGTTTGCTCAGCCAAATGAATACCTCGGGAAGGTTTCATGGGTTCCGAAATTACTAAGGGCAACGTATTTTGTACCGTGGCATTCTTCTCCTGATGAGATGTATCTACAAAGTTTTTCAATTAAAGTGTTGTTTTAGGTGTGTAGGCTTGAGGGAATCTGTGTTTTTATGTCAATCCTCGGGTTCTTTGCGGGAGCTTTTATTGTGGCTGGCAACCATGCCTTAAAATCGGGTCAATAACGCTCCCTTCGGTCGCTTTGACATCGCTGCTCGCTAGGCCATTTAACCAAAATATTATGCCTTTCAATAATCGCACCATGAACTTTAAAGCCTGGTTTAAGAGCAATACAGCCGATCGAGCCTTATTGCCGCTACGAAAGGAGTTGGTTGAGTTAATCAAACACAACTCAACCCTTCTCGAAGTCGGGTGCGGCACTGGTGATTTACTCTTTCAAGCTGCTTCGAAAATCAGTAGCGGACATGGTGTCGATATCGAGCAAGGGATGATCAAATATGCGGAATCGAAGAGGCAAAAGCTTAACCTGAACAACCTAAGCTTTGAGTGCATCGATGCACTCGCTATGGCGCCTCGGAAGTTTGATGTTTCAACAAGTACATTGTGCCTTCATGAAATGCCCGAGCAGCAAGCGTGCGCGTTGCTGAATATGATGGTTAATAATTCAGGAGTGGTTCTGGTCGCAGATTTCACCGCAGCAAAATCGACTCTAGGGCGGTTGAGCATTGAGTTTGATGAGATCCTTTCAGGTCATTACGGTAATTACAGGCAGTATCGTAGGAGCGGAGAGATTCTCTCTTACTCAGAGAAAATTGGCGCAAGAGTCCACAAGGAAATCAAGAGCGTTGTCGATGGTATTTCAATTTGGGTTGTCAGCAATAATGTAATGGTATAATAAGAACATAATGTCGCCACAACACTGCGCTGCTTTTTGCACCTTACTTAGGCATTATTGCGTAAATTACACTCAGTGTGGCGTCCGGCTTAGATGTGGCATTAGCTGTAGATGAATAACAGAGGAGCTACTTTTGACCGCTGAACGAAAAAAGAAGATCCATGCTTTGTTAAAAGGCATCGAGACCGGAGATCCTGCGTCAGTTACTGTAGTCAATCCGAATAAATATATTCAACACAATCCGCAGACCCATGAAGGGGGAGAAGGATTGGCAGCTTTGTTTAAAAGTCTGTCCAAAACATCACCGCGAGTAAATATCGTTCGTGTTTTTTCCGATGGTGATTTTGTGTTCGGGCATACTGAATATGACTTCAGCACTTCCCGAATTGGCTTTGAGGTGTTCCGCTTTGAAGGGGAGCAAACTGTAGAGCACTGGGATAATATTCAGTCGAGGATTGGCCCAAATCCATCCGGGCACTCTATGGTTGATGGTCCAACTGATGTACGTGATTTAGATAGGACGGAAGATAATCGCTCGCTGGTCAAAAGTTTCATTGAAACAGTTCTAATAGGTGGTCAAATTGATCAACTACCGAGCTTCATTTCCGAACCCTACACTGAGCATAGTCCTTACTTGCGTGATGGTTTGCCTGCTTTACGTCAGGCTCTGACCGCATGCAATGCGGAATCTGAACCTGCCATCTGCTACGAAAGAGTACATCGTACATTAGCAGAGGGTAATTTCGTTTTGTCAGTTTGTGAGGGCTACCGTGAAGGCGAGCACACATCGTTCTATGATCTTTTTAGACTCGAAGGCTCTATGATTGTCGAACATTGGGATACCACAGAAAAAGTAGCTCCCAAAAGCGAGTGGAAGAATGATAATGGGAAATTCTGAGCAAGTTCTTGACTATAAGAAAGGATTAATACCAATTTAATATATTTTGCTATTTAAAATACCCAAGGGAGGGCCTGGTAAGGATGAAATATCTGAATTGATTACTCTCGGTATCAAATAGACGAAGTCAATTACTGATGAGTATGTTGGAGATCCAGAGGAAAATACTCATTTTTTAGAAGATATAGCGCCAGAAGGGAAAAGGATTGTATTTTTATATTATATTTCTTGGTAAAAGAGTGAAGCTAGCCTGGTTACATTCGGTGTTGGTTGGTAATAAAATAGTTCAAGCTATCAGCATAAGAGAAGGCGATTCGCCAGCAATAGAAAGATGACTAAAGATAGGTGGGAAGCGCTAATGAGCGCAATGGGATTAGGGTCTTCAATAGATTGTTACGAATCACTCTATGCAGCCTATTCTGAGAAGCATCGGTTCTACCATACGCTCAATCATATTGAGGCAATGCTAGATCACTTTGATAGGGCAATTGATATTGCTGAGCGGCCTGCTGAACTGGAATTTGCAATTTGGTTCCATGATGCCATCTACAAAATACTATCTAAGACCAATGAACTAGATAGCGCTAAATGGGCACAAGAATTTCTCTTATCCATTGGTTATGATGAATTAGGTACAGAACGTATTTATAGCTTGATTATGGCCACTCAACATAACCGGGAAGTAAAAGGCTATGATGACAAACTGATTGTAGACATTGATCTTACTATTCTGGGAGCTTCCAAGGATGTCTATGATGAATTTGAGCGCAATGTGCGAAAAGAGTACAAGATAGTGCCTTTGCACATCTACCGAAAGAAAAGGATAGAAATACTTAAGTCTTTCTTGAATAATGTCAGTATTTACAATTTAGATTATTTCAAAGAAAAGTATGAGTGCGCTGCAAGGGATAATATTAAAAGAGCTATTGAAATGCTCCAAATCGAATCATTAGAGTTTTAAGTTGACGCCTGAAGGCACATTATTCGCGGACGAAATAAGAAATAACTATCGGAGTAATTATGGAAAATATGAGTTCATGGAAATTAATCAAACTTGGTTTCTGGATAGGAATAGGTTTTATTATACCTTCTATAGGTGTTTATATAATTGGCACTTATTTAGTTTATTCAAGTCCATTCTTATGGCAATCAACTGCTATGGAAGAAGGAATGGAGTCAGTGGAGCAATACATGGAGGAGTCCGATAAAACCTCTCAAATAGAAATAGTGGAATATCAGGAAAAAATACACCATGAACAACTATTGATACTTGGTGTTATTGAAAATATTGGCTCTACAAATATTAGTTCGATACGGCTTGAGGCGGAGTTGTTAGACGAAAGCAGAGTAATGGTATATGAATGTACTGAATATATCTCCAAGAGAATAAAGGGTGGTGCGAAGGAGAATTTTCAAATCAAATGTGGGTGTAGTGGACAACCAGTTCCAGAATATGCTTCAGTCTCTGTGAGAATAGTTGGTGCTAGTAGTTACTAAGAGCACCTCTATTAATTGCTTATGCGCTCTGGCTTTACGACTCGTTACGAATCAAGGTGTGCTGTTGAAGCCATGTTTATTGCCTGTCGAAAAAGCGCAGCACAGAGTCTGGAGGTGTCGTAAATCTCCGTAGAGTGTGACATGAAGCATGTAAACACGTTAGTTTCTTTGATGACCAAAAAACATTCTTTCACCACGGAATAAACTGGGTATACGAAAAATAGTAAAAAATAGTTCCGTGTTTTCTATGATTTCCTTGGTTAACAAATATGTTTTAATAATAAGGTTATTCTTCGTATTTAACAGTTATAACTATTGAAAATAGATATCTCTGTCTATTTTCGTTTGCTACCCTCATAGGGCAGTGCTTTGGTATGTTGCTTCCAAAGTATCTTCTTTATAAATTCTGACCATGCCTGCCAGCCATTAGCTTGAATTTCTGTGGTAGTCGACTTTAACTGATTACCTACCATAACTGCTTCAGGGATACGCTCACGGATAGCAAGAGCGACTTCCCGACAGAGTCCCGGTTCAGGTAGTACTGTTACCCAGACTACGTTGAGTTTCAGGTTGATGTCGGTAAAGACAATTTTTTCACCAAACTCCCTTACTACTGCTTCAAGCATG
Organism: Candidatus Thiodiazotropha sp. AKAK3; assembly: GCF_058244645.1. Classification (NCBI taxonomy): domain Bacteria; kingdom Pseudomonadati; phylum Pseudomonadota; class Gammaproteobacteria; order Chromatiales; family Sedimenticolaceae; genus Candidatus Thiodiazotropha; species Candidatus Thiodiazotropha sp. AKAK3. The sequence continues at coordinate 21,877 of NZ_JBSYOQ010000069.1, read as the reverse complement.
TTCTGTAGATGAACTAATTTTACGTCTGAGTAGTGTTTCAGTCCGGGAATCAGCATCATTAAATCCGCAAGAGAGGCTCCATTTTCCTGTTTATTTGGCGCACGTTGCCAAAGCGGGGCAGAGGGCTGCCAACGGGTGTGAGAGAGAGCAGTGGTTTTTTGTTTAGTCATAATGTAACAAAATTATCAATATACCGAACTATTCAATGTGTCACTAAAAACACATTTCGGGCCTTAATTCAATTTTCACATTCAATAAAGCATAGACCATCTCTCGGTATCCGATGTCTGTAGACGATAACTCAGGTAGTTATCTTGTAACTTACCGAAATACTTAGAATTTATTCCAAAATATGGGATTTAAGATCGCTAATAGTGTATCTTTGCTATAGAAGCGTAATTTGTAAGTGAATTTGTTTTGAATAAGACTCAGAAATAGTAGCTTACTCATTCACCAACTACCTTGACTGCCTGGGTTGGTCTGCAATATCTTGGTTAGATGGAGTTAGGATAGATAGCTGATATTTATTCATAGGCCTTGGAAAGGTAGGGAATGAACAAACCTGACAATTAACAACAGATAGATATAAATCATGGCTGAAGAAAATCCAGAAACTAAGATCACGACGTCTACAGAACCTGTTGAATCAGCATTGACGACAGGCATGGAGGATCTTGTAGAAAAGATTGACGTCCCTGAACAGCTTGAACCCATTGTTGCATTGTTTGGTAATCAACCCTGGGTCAAAGGCTTGCTGGTTCTGGTTGTATTTCTTATTCTGGCAAAACTCATTGAGTGGGTAGTAATACCGTTAATCAGGCGACTCACAGCTCGTACCTCCACACATATTGATGATCTAATAGTCATTCATATACGAACCCCGTTGTTTTGGACAATAGCGCTGATTGGTACCTTGGTTGCAGCTGCTGTCTCAGGTATTGCTGCAGAATTACGTAGTACCATGACTTCTTTAGTTATTTCGATACTTATATTTCTCTGGATGCTATTTGCCGTTCGTGCATCCAAGTTACTACTGTCTGCAACTAGTCAGCGCGCTAAGCAGAATGCGTTGGTCAGACCGCAAACTTTACCCTTATTTACTAATCTCGTAGCAATATCGATCATTGTTTTTGCTGTCTATTTTATCTTTCAATCATGGCATGTCGATATGACGGCCTGGCTGGCTTCAGCAGGTATCGCCGGTATCGCAATAGGTTTTGCCGCGAAAGATACATTGGCAAATCTCTTTTCAGGTGTATTTATAATGGCAGACTCACCCTACAAGATAGGTGACTATGTTGTACTTGATGATGGAGGCGGGCTACGCGGCAAGGTTACTCATATTGGTATACGGAGAACCCGACTGCTGACTAGGGATGATGTGGAAGTGACCATACCAAATTCCATTATGGGGAATTCAAAGGTAGTCAATGAATCAGGTGGACCCCATTTAAAATACCGCATCAGGGTTGCTGTTGGTGTGGCTTATGGATCAGATATTGATCAAGTTAGAGAGGTGTTGATGTCTGTTGCGATGGCATCTGATGCCGTCTGTTCTGATCCAGAAGCGAGAGTGCGTTTTCGTACCTTCGGTGCTTCCTCGCTCGATTTTGAGCTTCTATGCTGGGTCAACAATCCGGAACTTCGTGGTCAGGTATTAGATGCACTGAATACAGCTATCTATAAGCGTTTCCTCGAGGAGGGCATTGAAATACCATTCTCCAAGCAGGATCTATACATCAAAGAGTTTCCCAAGGCAGATGGGTCCAAGTCAGTAGTATAAACCTGAGTTATATATTGTAAAAAATAAAGTTTATTCAATAAGATACCAGTTGTGAATCTACTGTCGTTTGTTCTGAAAATTTTCCTTTCTGTACTATTTGATTTCGATGAATAGGGCACTTTTATTCATGGTTTTAACCATTCCCCCCGCATATGGAGCGGAGATGTCAGGACTTTCATATCCATACATTGCCTCGCCAGAGAGAGCGGACCATATAATGACCAATTTTCAGGCAGTTCAAAAAGGCCATAGTGAAGAGGCGGTTTTGAAGCTTCTCTTAACTCCAGACGAAGTGCATGAGCTTTACGAACCGCTGAAAAAAAATCCCAAGGCTATCGGAAAGACATATTGGTACATCATCAAGCGAATGCAAGCCGAAGGATCTCAGACTGACAAAGATGAAAGTGTTGTCAGGGTCTCTTTTGATCTTAGCGGTCGTGTCATAAGCGTGGATCATTGGGGCATCATGGCCGATTCAATGAGTGTTAACAGCCAATGAGTGATTGTATTGCCTGAGTTAAAACGCTTTCTGTCCTGTTTTCAGAACTCCTAAAAGTCTATCCTTGACCATGTTATCTCAGGATGTATGTCATAATATCTGCAAACAGTGGTCGATCACTTCTTGCAACTAGATGCAGCAGTATGGACTTTCAGCCTCGATTCTGTTGACAATAGGACATATCGAAGTTGATGAATATGAATTCGATGCGAAAAATCACAACAACAATCAATGTGTTTGTTGTTGCATTGAGGGTTTTGCCGCTTCTGGTTCTGCTGGCTATAACAGATCTGCTTTTGGCTGACACTGTTCGTCCCGATCAAGCATCGTCTGCTCCTCCAGTAATCGGCCTGGTCCTCAGTGGTGGTGGTGCCAGAGGTGCTTCACATATTGGCGTTCTCAAGGTCCTGGAAGAACTGCGTATCCCTGTCGATATCATTACCGGTACCAGCATGGGAGCGATTGTTGGTGGTATGTATGCCTATGGCTATTCGGTCGATGAGATTGAGAAGCTGCTTGTTGAGACCGATTGGGAGTCATCGTTTCAAGATGAGCCACCAAGACAAAATCGCAGTTTCCGCCGAAAGCAGGACGATTATGAGTTCCTGATTAAACAGGAAGCAGGGCTCAAGGACGGGAGCCTCGCCATCCCCAAGGGGTTGCTACAGGGGCAGCAGCTTAGACTGAGGCTTAAATCACTGACCCTGCTGGCACCTAATGATTTCGATTCATTACCAATCAGGTTTCGCGCTGTTGGTGCAGATATAGAAACCGGTGAAGCGGTCACTCTGGGGGGTGGAAGTCTCTCAACTGCAATGCTTGCAAGTATGGCCATTCCCGGCGTTTTTGCGCCGGTAGAGTGGGATGGACGGCTACTGGTTGATGGAGGGTTCGCCAACAATCTGCCTGTTCAGCAGGCCCGTGATCTCGGTGCGGATATTCTGATTGTGGTTGATCTCAGCACTGAGCCGCAAGATCGGAAAGGTCTTTCATCACCGCTCAGCATACTCAATCAGATCATGGGGTTTACCATTTTACGAAATACGGCTGAGCAGCTTGATAAACTCACCTCTGATGACATTCTTATACAGCCGGATCTCGGCAGCCACTCCTCAACCGATTTTTACCGGGCACCAGAGATGATCAGCAGCGGTGTTGCAGCAGCAAATCTCATGACCCAACGGTTGAGTCGGCTCTCGGTCACAGAATCTGAATATAGCGATTACCTGGCGGCGACACGGCAAAGGGAATCATCATCGCCTGTCATCGACAAGGTAACCGTCGATAACCAGTCGCCACTGAGTACAGATGTCATCAAATCCAATATTAGTGCTGAGCCTGGGGAGACGCTCGATATATCGATCCTGGAGAGGGAGATACATCATCTCTATGGGATGAATATCTTTGAGCGGGTTGATTACAATCTACTACAAGAGGATGGGCAGAATGAGTTGAGCCTCAGGGCAACAGAGAAGGAGTGGGGGCCCCACTATTTGCGATTCGGTCTGAAGATGGAGACCAATTTTGAGGGGTCCGGTATTTTTAATCTGGCCTCAAGTCACACCATGACACCTATCAACAGCATGGGTGGTGAGTGGCGCTCTGAAATACAGATCGGCCATGATCAGCGACTCACAACAGAGTTGTACCAACCGATCGACAATAGCCTCAGATACTACGTTCGTACCTTGCTCGGCTATTACGAAACGCACTCTGGTGTGTTTGAGTCCGGGCGTCAGGTGGCTGATCTGAATGTGAGTTACTCAAACTTTCTTCTGGCTGGTGGACGTCAATTTGGAAACTGGGGGCAGCTTGAGATTGGCGCTTACGCGGGATCTGGTGATGTAAGCCCATACATCGGTGCTCTCTCTACCCCTTCGCAAGATGTTAAGTTCGGTACTTGGGTGGTGACTTTTACCTACGATCAACTGGATAGTGTCAATTTTCCCCGTAAGGGTTTGTTGGCCAATATCTCCTGGTCAGCCAGCAGAGATGAGCTTGGGGCGAAAGATGAATATGATTCATTCAATATAAACGGACTTTGGGCGAGTACCTGGGATAAGAATACCATCATGCTTTGGGGCGGTGTGGCCGGTGTGACCAATACCGATGAGCCTGTCGATAACGCATTCTCCATCGGTGGACTCTTCAACCTCTCAGGCTATCGCGAATCAGAACTTGCCGGGCGTTACGCCGGACTTATGCGCATAGTCTATTTGCGGGAAATTGGCGAAAGCCGCTCAGTACTTAAAGTGCCTGTCTATGCGGGTTTCTCTCTAGAAGCAGGCAATGTGTGGAATGATCGGGACGATATTCATTTCGATTCACTGTTACTGGCTGGCAGCATCACGCTGTCAGTCGATTCGCCTCTTGGGCCGATCTATCTAGGTCGAGGGTATGCTGAAGGTGGTCGTACAGAGAACTACTTCTATCTGGGCCGAACTTTTTCATTTTTTTAAGCTGCGCCATAGATCGTTATCTCCTGGTTAGCAACAGCACGGTCAATAGTATTCGTCGTTAACAAAGGTACAGTCGTCATGGTTTCAGTTTCTTTCGAATCTCTCGACTTTCTGAAATCAGGCGTTTATGCTTCTTCGTGCTCGATGAGATGAGTGTGCATTGGAGAGTACTGGCAGGTTGTGCAAGAAAGATATGACAATAGATCCAGTCCCCGATTCCGTTCTATCTTCGAAAACTATTCTGCCTGAGAGTGGTCAGGTCTTTTCCCGTCCAGCCTTGTTCACTAAATTGCGTCAACTCTCCTCTTCGCCTCGAAAGGTGTGGATTAGCTCTCCTGGCGGGGCAGGCAAAACGACCTTGGTACGGGAATTTTTGAGCAACGATCCTCGACCGATCATCTGGTATCGAATCGACCATAGTGACCAGGATCCCGCCAATCTTTTCATCTGCCTGGCGCAGTTAGTACAGAAGGCTACATCAGACACCCAGGTACTACCCCCCCTCATGCCTGAATATATGCTCAACATAGGGGTCTACTGCCGGAATTTCTTCCGCGCCCTTTTTGCGAAATTCGAGGCGGGTTGCGTGTTGGTTTTCGACGATCTTCAGGATGGACCGGGCGAGTCACTGTTTGGGACGGTACTCTCTTCGGTTTTTTCTGAGCTACCTGAGCACTCATCCTTCTTCATGCTGAGCCGGGAAGAGCCATACCCGCAGTTTGCCAGGCAACGTATCCATCGGTCTTTGGCGTACTTGGGTTGGGATGATCTAAGTCTCTCTTTCGAGGAGACCCAGCAATTCCTCACTTGGTCGACAGGGAAAGAGCCGCTGCCTCAGGTCCTGGATCGAGCCTACGAGATAACTCATGGTTGGATGGCTGGATTACTGCTATTTCTCGATAGTCATGAGGCAACATCTTTCCCGCAGGAATTCTCCTTTGATCGGGTTGATCTGTTGTTTGACTACTTTGCCAGTGAGATCTTTGCCCGACTTTCCGCTGGAGTTCAGCGCTTTCTTCTTACCTGTGGTTTTCTTCCGACAGTCGAGGTCTCTATGGCTGAAGCACTTACAGCGCGAGCAGACGCAGGCGATATTCTACGTAAGCTAGCGCGGGAGAATCACTTTACTTTTCGTATTTCCACGATCCCAGAAGTCTACTCATTTCATCCGCTATTCCGGCAGTTTCTGCTATCTCGGGCTAATCAATGTATTGATACGCAACAGCGGATTGAGATTCGTGAACGGAGCGCAAGTTTGCTGCTAGATGAGGGACAGGTTGAAGCAGCTTCTGATCTTTTGATCCAGACTCAGGCATGGCCGATGTTGATCGAACTGATCACTGTAGAGGCAGAGACGCTCTTGAAGCAAGGGCGATTGCTTACTCTGTTTCAATGGCTGGATGCCATACCCCAGCCACTGAGATGCAGTGACCCCTGGCTCTCATACTGGTTTGGCAGCTGCCTGTTGGCTAAAGCTCCCTTGGATGCCCAAACGGAATTCATTAAGGCATTTGAGCTGTTTGAACAACGAGGGGATACCCCCGGTAGTATGCAGGCCTGGGTGATGGCGGTGAACGCAATTATCACCGGCTGGAATGATTTTGGTGAACTTGACCAATGGATAACGCATTTCAGTCGTCTCCAGGCATCACACGTCGACTACCCATCGCCGGAGATCGAGGCATTGATGGTTCAGGGCAGTTGCCGGGCTCTCATGTGGCGACAGCCGGCTAATCCGGATTTGCCTAGGTTGGCAGGGCGCTTATATCAACTGGTAACCACCAGTAGTGATAGCCGGTTTCGCCTATTAGCAGGTAGCAACCTGGCCTTTTATCACATCATTTTTGGCGAGACCGCAACATCTCTTGCCTTGGTGGGGCTTCTCAATAGTGATCTGGACTCGGCAGAGGTGACGCCGCTTGATAAATTGACATGGCTTGCCACTCGAGCCGTCCTTGAAACTGTATTGCTGGATAGTCAGGGGTGTCTGGCTACGATTGAGTTAGCTCGGTCATTGATTGCTGAGAGTGGAGTACATGCTATGGATCTGCGTCTCTTCTCCCAGGGCATCAGCATAGGGCTGACCACCGGGGATCTGGTACTGGTACAGCAACTGTTTGATGAACTGCCTACGGTATCGATCAATGCAGCCCTTGATCACTCGTACTCCTGCCATCTGTTGGCAGATTTCAACATGCTGCAGGGTGATGCAACTGCAGCGATCGCTTTAGCTGAACTGGCACTTAGCCGGGCAAAGGATGGTGGCAGTGCCATACATATTTCCATCAGTCTGGCTGGGCTGATTCTACCCCTTTACTATGATGGACAGATCGAACGAACTGCCATGCTACTGGAAGAGGGTATGCGTCATTCTCAAAGCATGAGCTACTTTAGTGCTATTTTTCATCTTCTGGCTGCATTTTTTGCTCTGGAGCATAGGGAAGAGAGTGAGGCGCTGGATCTGTTGCGTATCGGTTTCGGTATAGCGTCACGACATGGCTATCTCAACTTTCATCCCTGGCGTGATGAAATTATGATCAGGCTCTGTCGCGAAGCAGTTTCTGCCGGTATTCATGTTGACTATGTCAATCGCTTGGCCAGCTGCCACAAGCTCGATATCACTCAGTCAGAAATGCCGAATCTGACAACAAAAGAGATTGAAGTCCTGAAATGGGTCGAACAGGGGAAGACTACTTGGGAGATAGCCAGGATACAGGAGATCAGTGAACGGACGGTTAAATTCCACGTAGGTAACGTGTTGGGCAAGCTTGGGGTAAAGAGTCGCTTCCAGGCAGTAGCCGTTGCCGTCAAGCTTGGTATTTTAAACCAGGATTAGAAAAAATATTCTTTAGGGCACGGACTGAAGCATGCATCTGCTGCGCTGTGATGCTTGAGAATGGAACAACCATTCTGCTTCGGCTCACACCTTGCATCTACACGCTTCAGGGCACGCAGAGGGCATAAGCGATTAATAGAGGTGCCCTTGAATCAGAATTTAGATCCTAAGGTATTGCAATGGTCACTACGCTTTACGTCTGATTCCTTTGCCTATCTCCCATAAAAAATGTGAACCAGTTGTCTTGAATTAGCCAATACCTGTTCCTTGGTACAGGTGTGCGGCATGTCCTATTCAGGCAGGGTAACGGCGTTTCATTTTTTATGAAGGCAACCAATGTTATGCACTCGTTGGATTGAAGAAGCTGGTTGAAATAATTTATGACAACAAGCAATTAAAGGAAGTAGAACGCGGTATGGATGATATTAAGAGAAGAAGATATGAGTTACGAGTATCTAATTCGTTTCTGCCTATCGTTATATCTGTCTGCGGTCAAAAAATTCAGGGAATGTGCTGAACCTTAACCACTCATTGTAGATGTTTACTCATAGACTTTGATGGTCTACATGATAATAGTTTTATTTGGAGTTATACCTGTGAAAAAGTGCTTATCCAGTATCATCGTGGCTACGATTTTATCGCTCACACTCGTTACAAATTCTACAGCGGAGACTAGCAGCAAACTGCCGACAAAAAAGCAGACTGAGTTGGGGCTCTACCTTACTGCGAAAGACGCCTATCAGATGAAATCTGAAAACCCTGATGTTTTATTGGTGGATGTGCGTAGCCGTGCAGAGATAGCCTTCCTGGGTATGCCGCAGATATCCGATGCCAACATTCCATATATGATGGCGGAAGATTGGGAAAGCTGGGATGAGAAAAAGAAAAACTTCAAGATGGCTCCAAATAGTGGCTTTCTGCTCTCCATGGAAGAGTTGATCAATGCTAAAGGCGCATCAAAAGAGACAAAAATCATTGTACTATGTCGTTCCGGCAGCCGTAGCGCCAAAGCGGCCAATCTACTCGCGAAGAGTGGTTATAAAAATGTTTTCAGCGTTGTTGACGGCTTTGAGGGTGATAAGGCTAAAAGCGGTGAATTGAAAGGTCAGCGTGTTGTGAATGGCTGGAAAAACAGTGGTCTGCCATGGAGCTATAAGCTCGATAAAGACAAGATGTTCAATCTTTAATTCGGTCGCAGTATAGCTTTGCTGACCCAGTTATGGGTAAGCCTTGAAACTTAGATGTTCAAGGCTTACCTGGTTTGCCACAATACCAATAATCCGTTGTCTGACGGATCTTGATATTCCAATAACCCACCCCCCGCCAGGCGGCGATGGTAAAAGTTGCGATTGCGATACTTTCTGCCTGCTTCAGTATGTATAGATCCCTTATGCCGGGCTAGCTTAAAGCAGTCTGCCAATGCCCGGCAGATCCCAGCTGAGAACCCTGTAGCATCAAAACACAAATTAGTTGTGTTGATGGACATAATAAATCATGAACAGGCTGAGATAGCCTTGTCAGTGATGATCCGGCGTATATGTTTTATCGTCAAAAATAGATTCTAGTAACTGATTTAAAGTTTTTTTAGCGCCGGTGTTTGGTGGCTAACTCCACTGTAGTAATTTATTTGGGCCATGTTAATAATTACCTGTTTAATTAATCATTAAAAATATTTCTTCAGATAAATTAAAGTAATAAAAATCCATGACGATAATTTATTCAGATACGATATAAATTATCTTATCGATACGCAAATTAGCGACTATATAGACATAGATTAAAATAACTCTTAAGGAATGAGATATGCGACATAATCCTGTTCGGTGGAAGATATGATTTCTGGTAAATCATAGGTTTGCAATCTGCTCAAAGCATCACAACAGCACTTGAATAATTCAGTAGAGCATTCACAATTACAGTGATTAATTTATCGTTTCATCGTATACGATAACACCTGCAGTCAGTAGATCGAGTGGCCGCCCATGGCAGGGTAATCATTAAAATATAACAGTGAATATTATATTTATTTAGAGGGACTGCTATGGAAACCATACTCAATACAATATCAGTTAAATCAAAAATATTCGGAAACGCAATTATCCTTATGATTATGATGATATTCGCTTCCATTTATACGGCGTATTCGTTAAATCAGATCGGCATGGAACTCGATGGAATCGCACAGTACGATATTCCACTGACAGAGAATATTACTAAAATTACTGAGTTCTACTTGGTTCAGGCTAATTATCTCGAGCGCTCTCTACGCTATGGGGCACTGCTTGAGCAGGATGCTCACGCATCAGAGTATCTGAATCAGAGCATAGAATCATTCAGATTGCTTAGTAATGGAATTGCAGAGAGTATCTCTGAAGGTGAGCGATTGATAGAAGAGGCTCTATTGACTTCTCTTAACCAAAAAACAAAAGATGAATTTGAACATGTTGGTGAAGTGTTGAAAAAAATACAAATAGAACATGTAAGTTTCGAAAAACATACTGATCAGATATTTCAATCTCTCCTCCAAGGAGAGAGAGATCAAGCCGAACAGGTTGCGGAAAAGATTGAGATTGAAGAGGAGCAACTAAAGACCGAGCTCAGTAGTATCCTACACGAGATTGAGGGGTTTACTGAAGATGCTGTAATTAAAGCAGATGAACATGAACATGCCACATTCAATGTGACTATAGTATTGACACTATCAGCAGTTGTTATCGGTAGTCTAATAAGTTGGAGTGTCTCGCAGAATATTGTTAAGCGTCTAAAAGAGGCATCCCATGGACTTAAAGTTATTGCTTCCGGAGACCTTACTCAAACGATCGTCGTTTCTGGAAGGGATGAGATCAGCAATATGCAAAAGTCGTTACAAGGGATGCTTGGACGATTGAAAATGATGATATCAAATATACAGTCCACAACCATTCAGCTGACTACAGCAGCAGAAGAGGTTTCAGTGGTGACGACTCAGACAAGTGCAAACATACAACAACAGCAGTCTGAAACCGATCAGATTGCGACAGCAATGAATGAAATGGCCTCCACTGTACAAGATGTGGCAATGAATGTTAGCAATACATCCAATGCGACTAGAGAGGCAAATGTTGAAACTGAGAGTAGCCGGGAAATCGTAGGTGATGCGGTAAAAGGGATTCAACAACTGGCCGATCAACTAGAGAGTGGTGCTGAAGTCATTACACAGGTAGAGAAGGATAGTGAAGTAATCAATACAGTACTCGAAGTGATCAAAGGCATAGCTGAACAGACTAATCTTTTAGCCTTAAACGCTGCAATCGAGGCGGCCCGAGCAGGAGAGCAGGGGCGTGGATTTGCTGTAGTGGCTGATGAAGTGCGAACCTTGGCAGGAAGAACGCAAGAATCCACTACAGAGATCAATCAAATCATTGAAAAATTACAATCAGGCTCGAAAAATGCTGTGCAATCAATGAACCTAAGTCGAGAGAATGCCAAAACTGTTGTCAACAAAGCGACGATGGCTGGGAACTCGTTAACGACCATTGCTAAATCTGCATCAAACATTGATCAAATGAGCAGCCAGATAGCTACAGCAGCTGAGGAGCAAAGCGCGGTAGCGGAAGAGATGAACCGAAGCATTGTTCGAATTAATGACATGACGACGCAAAATGCAACTGCTGCCAAGCAGACTGAACTTGCAGGTCGCGAATTGGCGCAAATGGCTACAAAACTGCAGGGGATTGTAGATGAATTTAAGTTAAGTTGAGTTAAGGACATAAGCAATTAATAGTTGCGCCCTTAATTCTGCCTATTAGTCATTTAGTTCTGAAAGAGCATGTTGTGGTTGCTAAGTTCCACGGTTGAACTGAGTCAACTCAACCGTGGTATAGCTTAGTGATGTGGTTTTTCGTGTAACCTGATTAGGCGCCTAATCATCATCAGCTACATGAATTACCACCTTAGCCACAGGGCCCTGCCAAGTGTGAACCCGAGTGTCCAGGTCACTGTTCCCTCCAAATGGGTCGTTATCACCGATATTGCCTCGGTGTAGGTGTACTGTCTGGTTGTGATCCAGCCCGGCAGTGGCTATTGCGCCACTCCCTGCATTCATACCAGGATCAGCGGGTACGCCTGGGGTATTAGGGGCACCGCCACCATTGATAATTTCATCGTTGGCTTCTGTACCCGCATCATAACCATGTAGATAGTAGGTGTATGTGCCTTTCCTTTTGGGAATTCTTACGCTGTCCAGACCGACAAAGCCATCGTTTGTGGGCAGCATCATTCCCACAATCGAAAGGAAGCGCTTGTTGCCTCGATAGCTGTCAAATTCAGCAACGGCAGTTGCACCAGGTGCGAGCAGTCCACCTGCGGGGTTGTTCACATACTCGTTACCCTCGATCTCCAGGTCAGCTATCAACCCACTGGTATCACCACCCTCGGCCATTGCCTGGAGATGAGCAGATGCGGGTTCACTCAGTTCAAACAGATCACTGTTTCGGCCATGTTTTGCCACCAGTAAAGGTGTGAAATAGATGGCATTGGTCAAATTGGTGATCTCCACGCTAAGGTTCCGATCGCTTGCGGGGGCATTTGCAGCATATATAAGGCTGGTGGAGATCAGTAGGGTAGTCAGTCTCTTTTTCATGATGTTTCTCCTTGGGTTAAAAATAACGCAGGCCGATTATTCGGGTGATTTCTGAATGCTTTGCAGGGGCCTGTGCTGTAGTGAGGAGTCTGCGCTGTGCGTCTCCCGGCAGCGTCACGAATTAATCACGAAAAGGTCACATCACCCGGGGTAGTATTGCTTGGTGCTCTGATGGGCTACCTCTGATAGAATAATCGGTTCACTTTGAACAAAACCCATAGAAGTTTCCATGGCGCTAAACACCACAGAAGAAATTATTGAAGACCTGAAGCAGGGCAAGATGGTCATCATCATGGATGATGAGGATCGGGAAAATGAAGGCGATCTGATCATGGCCGCTGAAGCCGTGACCCCGGATGCCATCAATTTCATGGCTCGATTTGGCAGGGGTTTGATCTGTCTGACCCTAACCAAGGAGCACTGCAGTCAATTGCGTCTGCCATTGATGGTTACCACCGACGATGAGCTCTCCGCGACCAACTTTACTGTCTCCATCGAGGCGGCGGATGGTGTCACTACAGGCATATCCGCTGCGGATCGTTCCACCACGGTACTCGCGGCAGTGGCACCGGATGCAAAACCTCAGGATCTGATTCAACCCGGTCACATCTTCCCCCTGATGGCACAGCCTGGGGGGGTTTTGGTTCGAGCTGGTCATACCGAAGCAGGTTGTGATCTGGCGCGACTTGCCGGACTCTCTCCATCCTCGGTGATTGTGGAGATCTTAAATGAAGATGGCACCATGGCGCGCCGCTCCGATCTGGAGAAATTCGCCGTGGAACATGATCTTAAGATTGGAACCATCGCTGATCTTATCCAGTATCGTGTGCAAAACGAGACCACTGTAGAGCGGGTGAGTGAGTGTAATTTTCCCACAGAATTTGGTGATTTTCGCCTCGTCGCCTATCAGGATATGGTGGACAATGAGCTCCATCTGGCTTTGGTGAAGGGACGCCCTAGTGCAGATCGCCCCACCTTGGTTCGGGTTCACATGCAAAATAGCCTATGCGACCTTTTTGAGGCAAAGTTTAGCGAATGCGGCTGGCCTCTGCGCAGCGCTATGAGCTTGATTGGCAAGGAGCAAGAGGGGGTAATCGTTGTTCTGCGAAATCACGACACCCCGCGGGAGATCGTACAGCGAATGATGGATCTTCAAGCCAAAAGCAGTGGCCATCAGAAGTTCTTCAAGAAGGACAACAGCAAGGAGCTGAGGACTTATGGTGTCGGGGCACAGATTCTATCGGATCTGGGGGTCAGAAAGATGCGGGTGCTGAGTGCTCCAAAAAGTATTCACGCCCTGTCTGGGTTCGATATGGAAGTCACGGAGTATGTGGAAGCAGAATAGCTTTCCACTGGAATTCAATATTTGATTTATCAGGGTTAACAGAATGACGATAAAGACGATCGAAGGGGCTATGACTGTCGACAATGCGCGCTTTTGCCTGGTGGCGGCACGCTTTAACAGTTTTGTGGTTGAAAGTCTGTTGGATGGGGCTATTGATACCCTCAAGCGGCACGGGGCAAATGAAGATGACCTTACTTTGGTTCGTCTTCCTGGTGCTTTCGAGATGCCTGTTGCTCTGGAAAAACTCGCTGCGAGTGGGAAATATGATGCCATTATCGCACTTGGCGCGGTGATTCGTGGTGGCACACCCCATTTTGATTATGTCGCTGGAGAGTGTGTCAAAGGCATGGCTCAAGTCAGTCTAAAGCATGGCGTACCTATCGCATTTGGTGTTCTGACTGTCGACACCATCGAGCAGGCGATTGAAAGAGCGGGCACCAAAGCTGGCAATAAGGGTGCTGAAGCCACACTTTCAGCCATCGAGATGGTTAACCTTTTGCGTCAGATCGATTGATGAGCCAAAAACGAAGCCAGGCTAGAAAGCACGCGGTACAGGCCATCTACCAATGGCAGATGGCTGGTCAGGATGTTTCCGACATTGCCAATCAATTTCTTGAAGAGCAGGATCTGTCGAGCTTCGAGTTTCCCTATTTTCAAGATCTGTTGCAGGGTGTCCCCAAACATATTGGGCAGTTGGATGAGCTGCTTAAACCCTCCCTAGACCGGGCCATAGAGAGTGTTGACCCTGTTGAGCGTGCAATACTCAGAATCGGTGCTTATGAGCTGCAACACAAAATAGAAGTACCCTACCGGGTGGTGATTAACGAAGCAGTGGAGATGGCCAAGGTGTTCGGTGCTGAACAGGGCCACAAGTTTGTTAATGGTGTACTTGATCAGGTGGCGAAAAAGGTTCGTTCGGTTGAAATAGCTGGCAAAGGTAAAGCTAAAGCAAAAACTAAAGCCAGAGACTAATTCTTAGCGATTTCAGACCCAAAATTATGAGTCTCCAAATGTATGACGCACCACACTAGTATGACGCACCACACTAGTATGACGCACCACACTAGGAGAGCAGAGCAACGCTCTTTACCTGCGCATAGAGCAACATATCTTCATGGATTCCCATCCCCATGGCTGATCGACGAGTAATACGTGATAGCAGGGTTTGTCCATCTTCCAATTCCAGCCGTACCAGCATTTGAGTCTGGTTGATATCATGCGTATCAATCACCCGGGCTGGCAGAATATTGAGGATGCTGGAGTCCGAATGGGCGTGCAGTGAGAGACTCACATCGCGGGCCTGAATCTGTACCCTGGCATGCCTGCCAACGGGTAAATCCTCTCGTGGTACAACGACCCTGTTACCCTGCAAAGATATCCAGGTCAGGTGATAGCTGTTGTCATGGGAACTGACGGTTCCCTCAAGCAATGCTGAGGCATCATCATACCCGGATAGGGGGAGATCGAGCCGGGTCAGTAGTTGGGCGGCATCACCCTCTGCAATTACTTTGCCTTGCTCCAATAACACCATTCGGTCAGCCAGTCGGGCGACTTCATTGGGGTCGTGAGAGACATAGAGTGAGGGGATGCCGAACTCATCGTGCAGGCTCTCAAGATAGGGCAGGATAATCTGTTTGGCACCATGGTCGAGTGCTGAGAGGGGCTCATCCATCAAAAGCAGCCGAGGGCTCGTCAGCAGGGCACGGGCGATTGCAACCCGCTGACGTTCTCCACCTGATAACTTGTGAGTCTCTCTCTTGAGTAGTGCGGCAATTCCAAGCAATTCAACCACATCATGAAAAGGAATTTGCCGCTCCTTTTCTGCCACACGACGCAGCCCATATTCGAGATTTCGGCGAACCGAAAGGTGGGGGAAAAGACTCGCCTCCTGAAACACATATCCCAGGGCTCTTCGATGGGTTGGCACAAAACAGCTCTGATCCTGCCATACCTCATCGTTGATGCGTACCAGACCTTTAGCTGGACGTTCCAGGCCGGCAATGGCTCTGAGTACACTGGTCTTTCCGGAACCTGAAGATCCAAACAGGGCAGTGACGCCTTGAGCTGGTGCATTAAAAGAGACGTCCAGACTGAACTCACCAAGGCTGTTCTCTATTTGAACTTCAATACCACTCATAACTGATGATTCCTGGTATAGCGGCCATTGAGCAGATATAGGGTCATCAGAACCAGGAAAGAGAAGCCGAGCATGCCTGCGGCAAGCATGTGGGCCTGTCCATATTCCAGGGATTCCACATGATCATAGATCGCTACAGAGAGTACTTTGGTTTCACCAGGGATGTTGCCGCCAATCATCAATACCACGCCGAATTCCCCCACGGTATGTGCAAAGCAGAGAACTGCCGCAGTAAGAAATCCGGGACGGGCCAGAGGTATCACTACAGTGAGGAAACGATCCCATGGTGAAGCGCGTAGGGTAGAGGCTACTTCCATGGGGCGGGGGCCAAGGGCTTCAAAGGCATTTTGCAGAGGCTGTACCACAAAGGGCATGGAGTAGAGCACTGAGGCAAGCACAAGGCCTTCGAATGTGAAGGGCAGGGTGCCTATTCCCAGGGCCTGGGTCAGCTGCCCCACAGGTCCATCGGGAGCCAACATAATGAGCAGGTAGAAGCCGAGTACCGTAGGCGGAAGCACCAATGGCAGGGCGACAACTGCGGCCAGCGCCTGTTTGTACCAGGCATGGGTTTTTGCCAGCCACCAGGCGATAGGTGTGCCAATGATCAGCAACAATAGTGTTGTGGTGCCAGCTAACTTAAGGGTCAGCCAGACCGGTTGCCAGTCGAATGCCATAGTCTGCTCCAGTAGTTATACCTCGGAAGATAGAGGTGGGATCAAAACCCACCACCTGGTGATGGATTTCACTCTACTCCGTAGCCAAACTCATTGATCACTTTGCGTGCCTCATCACTTTTAAGAAACGCAAGGAAGTCGGTGGCGGCTGGGTTGGATTCTCCTTTTTTCAACAAAACCGCTGCCTGATCTATCGCTCTATAGTAGTTTGATGGAATCTCCCATAATGTACCGCGTTTTCCCTTCCAGGCCTTGATCTGAGCTAAGGCGATGAAGCCGGCATCGGCATTGCCGGTTGCTGCAAACTGAAAGGTTTGAGAGATAGAGTCGCCCTTCACCAGTTTAGGTCGAATATTATCTAGAACACCAAGCTGCTGCATCACCTGCTCCGCAGCCTGACCATAGGGTGCAGTTTTTGGATTGGCCAGGGCCAGATGTTTGAACGCCTCGTGTTTCAGGAAAGTCTCGCCCTCCTTGAACAGATCTTGTTTGATACTCCAGAGCACCAATTTACCTTTCGCATAGACAAAGTGGCTGCCTGCAACCGCGAGCCCCGCTTTTTCCGCCATTATCGGTCTCTTGGTATCCGCTGCCAGGAAGAGTTCGAAAGGGGCGCCATGCTCAATCTGTGAATAGAGTTTACCTGTTGAGCCATAACTGACTTTGGTTGTGTGTCCAGACTGCTTTTCGAATAGTTTGACAATCATGCGGGTGGCATCGGTGAAATTGGCCGCAACTGCAATCTTCACCTCTTCAGCAACCACTTGGGTAGCAAATAGGGGTATACCAATTAAGGTGGCTTGCAGGAGAGATTTAAAAAGTTTCACGATAGATACTCCATATCATGGTTGTAAAATCAGTGGACACCGAGGATGACGTGTGAGGCTTTTACCAAAGCGCAAACCTCACTGCCTTGCTCAAGGTGCATCGCTTTGGCACTCTCTTCTGTGATTATGGCGGTAAGGGTTTTGTCGCCATCCAGTGATATCAGGGCTTCACTATTCACAGGGCCATGGCGTAGCTCACAAACACTACCGCAGAGACGATTTCTGGCACTGCTCGCAAAGCACGCATCTGCTGGCACCAGAATAATGAATGAGGCTTTGATCAATGCGTAGGCTTCACTCCCCAGGCTGAGGCCGAGCTGTTCCACAGATTCGCGGGTAACCATAGCAATCAAGCGATCTTTCTCATTGATCGACAGAGTGACTTCACTATTAATGGGGCCTGCACTGATGGCCTCTACTCTCCCTTGAAACTGGTTTCTTGCGCTGGTACGCATGGTAAGTTTCCTGATGTTTTGCTGTAATTTCCCGAAGTCATCCAGTTTTTGGCTGAGCCCATCAGTAAAGTGCTGATACTCAGCAAGCAATACTTTGAATCCATTAATCAGCTGGTGACCCTCATCGGTTAATCGGGTACCACCACCGTGACTGCCACCTGGTTGTTTAGCGACGAGTGGGCTATCCCAGAGATTGTTCATCTCATTCAGGGCGTCCCAGGCTGAGCGATAACTGATCTTCAACACTTTAGCTGCTGCAGAGATCGACCCCTGATTGTCGATAGTCTCCAGAAGTTCGATGCGTTTGGCAGTAATAGTGCCTCCGAGGTCACTGCTGAGGCGTAAATCTCCAGCTATGTAGGTATGTCGTCTGCTCATCTATGCCAGCTTATTGGGATTCCTGAGAAAGCGTTATTCCGATATGCAGAATCATTGCATAACGTTAGTCAGTAACAATATCAACTTGTAGTGCAGTTCGTGTGCCAAAAAAATAATTATATAAAATACAACGTGTTAAGTTATTTTGATGGATTTGATTAATGTGGCTTTTTCGACAATTGTCGGTTTTACCTCAGTCGAAATGAATTCTGCCGAGCTATTCAGCTCACGGGATATCTTGTGCACGTTGGGCACTACAGTTCGTCTTGTTCAAATTTATTCGTATTTAGCTTGTAGCGCAGTATCAAGATGGCCAAGGTCAACATGGAAAGTTACACTGCAAATTATAGAAGACAACTGCCGACTGACTTGATGAAGATTGTTCGAGAAACCACTGAATTCGCACTGATAAATCGCTATTTCAAGAAACTCACCAATTCGAGGGAGGATGTGGTGCTTGGAATTGGTGATGATGCAGCCCTGCTGGAAGTACCCGATGGTATGTCCCTGGCGGTGAGCATGGATACCCTGGTATCAGGAATACACTTTTTTGAGCAGGTCGCTCCTGAGTCCCTTGGGCATAAAGCATTGGCTGTTAATCTCAGCGATCTGGCGGCCATGGGAGCCGATCCGGCCTGGGTGACACTCTCTTTGACCTTGCCTGAGGTGGATGAGACTTGGGTGTATGAGTTTTGTCGGGGATTTGCCGGATTGGCCAACCAATACGGTGTCCAACTGATTGGTGGCGATACCACCAGAGGGCCACTTAGTATTTCTGTGCAGGTGCATGGGTTTGTACCTCAACACCTCGCCATGAGGAGAGGCGGCGCAAGGGTGGGGGATGATATCTACGTGACTGGAACCTTGGGAGATGCCGCATTTGCATTGAAACAGCTTAAGCAATCGAAATCGCCTTCAGCATTGGCGCCACTGGAGCGATTGGAGCGACCACAACCGAGAGTTGAAGCTGGACTTGCATTGCGGCACTTAGCCCATAGCGCCATTGATCTTTCAGATGGCCTTTTGGCGGATCTTGGGCATATTCTCTCATTGAGTGGTGTTGGCGCTACTTTGCAGCTGGAGACAATACCCCTCTCAGCGGAAGTGGCTTCAGCAATGGGTTTGCATCGGGATTGGTCTTTAATCGTAGCGGGAGGAGATGACTACGAACTCTGTGTTACCCTGCCTGCATCCGATAGGGAAGAGGTGGCCGAGATCGCCAGTGGATTAGGCCTGTTCATAACCCGTATAGGACAGATAGAAAAACAACAGGGATTACGTTGTCGGGACAGTAATGGTGATCACTGGTCACCTGCTCACCTGGGTTTTGACCACTTCTCGTCATAATTCCAGATTCCGCAAATCCATGTTCAACTAAGATTCTGGGATAATGGAAGCTGATCAAGATACATCTCGACCGGATATGAAAAATCCGATACATGTTCTGGCATTTGGTTTTGGCACGGGTATGCTGCCAAAAGCCCCTGGAACCTATGGCACCCTTGTAGGAATACCGGCCTATCTATTGATACAGCCTCTGCCTCTGATCTACTACATTGCTCTTGTGAGCTTGGCGTTTGTCCTGGGTATCTGGTTATGCGAAGTGACCTCCCGGGATCTGGGGGTTCATGACCATGGCGGGATCGTCTGGGACGAGATTGTCGGCTATCTGGTTACAATGACTTTTGCACCTGAGGGGTGGCTCTGGATATTGGTGGGTTTTCTGCTATTTCGCTTTTTCGATATTGTGAAACCCTGGCCTATAGGATGGATTGATAAAAGAGTCGGGGGCGGTTTCGGTATTATGGTGGATGATTTGGTTGCGGGTCTGTTTGCTGCCGGGTCTCTTGTTCTGCTGAATCAATGGGAGTGGTTCTGAATGCTATACCGTCTATTACTGTTGCTCCTGCTCTCCTTAACCACATCGCAAGTTTATGCGGTTGAGAAGATCGTGGTTGAGGCGTTGTTTGCTGATAAGGCCATGGTCAGTCTGGATGGAACCAGACGACTGTTGAAACTCAATAAGCCTTCTCCGGAAGGGGTGCTGTTGATCTCAGCAACAAGTAAAGAGGCGGTGATTGAGATTAATGGCAAGCGTGATAAATATCTCCTGGGTGGACACATCACGACTCAGTTCAAACAGCCACAACAGCAGACGGCCAAAGTCTGGCGTGATCAGGCAGGGGCCTATACCACAGTCGGTACCATCAATGGATTGACAGTGAAATTTCTCGTCGACACCGGTGCGACCGCTGTTGCCTTGAATACCTCCCAGGCAAAAAGACTGGGGGTTCCTTACCGAATTGAGGGTAAGCGTATCTATGTGAATACTGCAAATGGAGTTACTACGGGATATCAGGTGGTGCTGGATCGGGTGCAGGTAGGGAATATCACTCTCAACCAGGTGAGTGGAATGGTTGTCGAGGGTAGTGGGCCTGGTCGTGTATTATTGGGTATGAGCTTTCTTAATCGGGTGAAAATGAAAGATCAGGGGGAAGTTCTGCTGCTTGAGACGCGCTTCTGAGCGCACTTTTTTCTGCTTGATGAGGTTATTAGACAGCAGGCTGTTACTTTAGCCCAGACCTGTTTCTGGGCTTCTCTAAATCAATCTGTACCAGCGTAATCTATCAGGCCGGATCAGTCAGCTTGTCTCTTTCAATCAGTGCATAGGCAGAGTGGTTGTGAATCGATTCGAAATTTTCCGATTCAATGACATAGGCACTGATACGATCTTCGCGGTTAAATTGAACTGCAATGTCCCGCACCATATCCTCAACAAATTTCGGATTATCGTAGGCCGTTTCGGTGACAAATTTCTCGTCAGGTCGTTTAAGTAGGCCGAACAGTTCGCAGGAGGCCTGCTCCTCTACCATGTCGATGATCTCTTCTATCCAGATGAAACCACTGGTTCTTGCCAGCACAGTGACATGGGAGCGCTGATTATGTGCGCCACGGTCAGAAATCTTTTTTGAACATGGGCACAAGCTGGTAACTGGGACCACAACCTTTATTTCGATGATCGGTGTGCCGTCATGGATTTCACCAATCAAAGTAACGTTGTAATCGAGCAGGCTTTTTACACCGGAGATCGGCGCAGTCTTATTGATGAAGAACGGAAAGTTCATCTCAACATGGCCCGACTTGGCTTCCAGGCGTTCGGTCATCTCAGCCAGCATATCTTTGAAAGATTCGACTGTGATCTCTGTTTCATGGCTGTTCAAAATCTCCACAAACCTGGACATGTGAGTGCCCTTGAAATTGTGGGGAAGATTGACGTACATATTGAAATTGGCAATGGTGTGCTGCTCACCCTCACTCCGGTCCCGGATGCGCATAGGGTGGCGGATATCCTTGATACCTACCTTGTTAATGGCAATTTGGCGAGTGTCGGCGGTATTCTGAACATCTTCGATCTGAGTGCCATTAAGTGGTGTTTTGTCGAGCATGTCGGTGTTTTCCTGTCCTACCCTATGGGCTATGGACCGCTAGTCAAATAGGTTCGTTCCAAGGTTATCCGTACAGATTATCTGGGACAACAGAAAGAACGCCGGGTATTTATACCCCGCACTCAATCAGTTATTGGATCACCCGTGTCTATTGGATAGACATAAAACGTTCGGGTCGAACAGCAAATTATCTCCAGAATATATAGGCTGAGTCAATTGTCAGGTGGCTAAATGAGTGTTTTGATCCATTAAAATTATTGGGGATTGGGTGTCAGTACTATTGGGTCAGTAGCGAATGGCACTTACTTAAGGGGATTTGTTACGTAGAACGAGAATTTTCTGAGGTAACCAAGCTATTTTGGTGGGGCAGGGCCCCACCCTACGCCCTGAATTGAACGGTAGGGTGGGGCCCTGCCC
>NZ_JBSYOQ010000025.1:0-17261 GCF_058244645.1 Candidatus Thiodiazotropha sp. AKAK3 | reverse complement strand
GTCTGCGTCACTGCGTTCCTTTCGAACGAAGGGTTCGAATCAAATCCTCTCTCTCCGCCAAATAAAAAAAGGCCCCGATTGGGGCCTTTTTTTATTTGGCGGAGAGAGAGGGATTCGAACCCTCGATACGCTATAAACGTATACACACTTTCCAGGCGTGCTCCTTCAGCCACTCGGACATCTCTCCAGATTTCGAGATGCGCAAGATTAAACTAGTTTGTGGCTGGAATCAAATACTTGACAGCCTGCTCTCTTTAGCTGCAATCCTGTACAAGGAGAGAGTTGGTTTGCAGCCCCTAATGAGATTGACCTAAGGGCAGCCGCAAGCGGGCTCCCCCCAGGCTGAAGACAATTTTTAGCTGCCGGGATTTATCTTATATGTGGTAACTGAACTCACCCACCAGGGCGTTCTCTTCCAACTCACGAAAGGTTTCAGTGCTGATATGTAGCAATTTTCCATGATCACCGGTCTCGAAATAGAGATCAGGCTGCTGTAATAGCGCCACATCAACCAGGGTTTCTATACCATATGGGTCACCCAAAGGCGGCACCGCTCCGGTTTCGCAATCGGCAAAGGCCTGCTGTAGCTCCTCTTCTGATATAAGAAATAGATTACGCCCGGTTAGCTGGGTCAAATCGTCAAAGTCTATATGGTGGGTTGCTGGAATAACGGCCAGCATGTAGACCTCATCATCCCCCAGCAGTACCGACTTCGCCATTCTGTCGCCAGGTATATGAGCCGCTTCCGCGCTATGCAGTGTGGAGCTGGTTCGTCTGTGATCAATAATCTCATAATCAGATGTGTGATTATGTAAATACTCCTGGAGTGTAATCGCAATTGCCATGACACCACCTCACCTGTTTCATCCTATAACAGTGATTATAGTTCGCGATTTACAAATTTGGTTTTTTAGCTGCATTTCCTAGGGTCTGTTAACACTAATCGAATCGTCCCTGCTGAGACTGTTTTTTCCTCCAGCAAGGCAGAATAAGCGAAGTGTAGTCACTCTACATGAGCGAATGGTAACGCCGCTGGGCGGAAAAATAGCCTCACCCCTTCGGGTTACCCCTGAAAAAGCACCACCCGGCGTTGCTTGTCGTTCATTTGGAGTGACCAAAACTCTCTCCTCGCGTCCGTAAGGAAGTGCCCTTGGGGTGCGCCTTGATTGGCGCTTTTTCAGGGGCAACAGGGACGATTCGATTAGTGTTAACAGGCCCTAACTAAATTTATAATAATCCGGCAACAAAATAGTTTGATTTCAGCCGCATTGAGCATGGCCAAGTGCTGCACGATGGGGTAGGATTTCTCTCCCGCCGTTACCATGCTTAGTGATAAGAGACTATTGATATAACAATGGCTAAAAGAAAGAAAAAATCGCAATCAATGGCCCAATTGGCCGATCGTCACCACCTTTATGAACTGTCTGTTCAATGTTCCGAGGCGGAGATCGACTTCGTTGATGACACCTACAAAAAACTCAAAGGGCATAGAGCCAAACTATTGAGAGAGGACTTTTGTGGCACAGCCAATGTCTGCTGTGAATGGGTAAGGCGACGCAAGGGTAACCAGGCAATCGGTGTCGATTTGGATGCTGAAGTATTGCAGTGGGGTCAGGAGAATCAACTGTCGCAACTCAAGTCCTCGCAAAGCAAGCGTATTACTTTGCTGAATAAAAATGTTCTGACCGCTGAGACTGAATCTATGGAGATCATCTCAGCAATGAATTTCAGTTATTGGCTTTTTAAGGAGAGGACAGAGCTCAAACGCTACTTTCGACGTGTCTTCAAACAACTCTCTGACGATGGTGTTCTGTTCATGGATGCCTATGGTGGCTCTGACTCTTACAAAGAGATTGAAGAGGAGAGGGAGATCGAGGATGGTAAGAGCAGCTTCACCTATATCTGGGAACAGGAGAAGTATGACCCGATCAGTGGCAATCTGATCTGCCATATCCATTTTGATTTCGAGGATGGTTCCAGGTTCGATCGAGCCTTCAGCTATGATTGGCGCCTCTGGAGTCTGCCTGAAGTTCGCGAGCTGTTGGAAGAGGTTGGGTTTAAAAAGATTACCTTCTATTGGCAGGGATTCGATGACGACGGTGAAGCAGATGGTATATTTGTCCCTGTTGAGGAAGGCGAAGCTGATGCCGGTTGGATCTGTTATATCTCTGCAGAGAAACAGTAACCAACCTTCTTTGGTGGGGCATGGCCCCACCCTACGCTTAATTCAAACATGTACCGGCATACGCTTAATTCGAACATGTACGGGTATGGCCACAACACCTGATCCAAACCGGTAGGGTGGGGCCATGCCCCACCAAGTGGACTTAAAACAGTGCGCCTAACTTGAACGAATAGCCACCTGCAACACCATATCAAAGTTTAGATTCTTTAGCTGAGCATAAAGTGTAACCAGGTACTTTTATCTTGTTAGTAACTGGCACAATACTCTTCGACAAACTTTGCGATTTCACTTAAATCATTTAGATCAAGTATTGGCAACTCGCTCTGTTGTTCAATTGGTGCATCAGTGGCTACTGCAATAACAGAAGGATCATCAGGAAATAGTAGTGGCTTGCCCAATGAAGGGCGATGTAGCTCTATTTTGGGGAAATCGAGATGCCTGAACCCCTCCACCACGACAAGATCAATTTCCCGACAGTCGAGTCTCTGCAACAATTCAGGCAATTCTGGTTCCTTTGGGTGTGGCTCATCCACCATTAAGGCCCAATGTTGAGAGGTGGCCAGTAGAACCCGACCAGCACCCGCCTTGCGTAATTCGTAACTATCCTTACCTGGTTGATCCACATCTACCTTATGGTGGGCATGCTTAATGACACCCACTCGCATTCCGGACTCTTTGATAAGCGGAATTAACTGTTTCAACAGCGTAGTTTTTCCTGTTCCGCTGTATGCGGCAAAACCTAAGAGTGGGGTTTTAGAGGAGATCAAATCTGTATTTTGAATCACTGCTGCCCCATTAACTTTCAATCTTTTCAGAACAACTCTGAAAGCCCCTCTCCCTTTACGGGAGAGGGGTTGGGGAGAGGGTGTACGCGGAGCGTTTCATGTGGTTGAAAGATAAAACCGCATTGATCGTTCATATTTTTCTTGCTGATTGTTGGAGAAAATAGGGCGTTCATTCTCCCCCTCTCCCCCGGCCCCTCTCCCACCCATTTAAGATACTGATGACTTGTAAGTTTTTCTTGCCGTGACCCTCTGCTTTACAATGCTTTTTCATGTCTCAATTCTCAATCAGCGATAGAAACCAACAGCAATGAATCAGTTACAACCGTATTAGTTAAAGTAAGTGGGACAGCAATGATTTTGAATAAACTATTTGGTCGCAGAGCTCATCATGACTTAAGCATCTTCCTGCTTTACACCATGAATCATAATAATCAGATCTGCCGCATCACGGCTGATGCCCAGCTCTTCAATCAATTGTTCCGGACCGGCACCGGCACGAACCATACTGATAGCATCACTGTAAGGTGGATCACCCTGCAGGTTCGACTGTTCAATATTTTCCTGACGCTCTTCAAGATCACGCCCCTGTCGTTCCAGCCGATTCACCCGCCTGTCGACACCAACAGCGCTCGAACAAAGCGCAGCAACTGTCTGTTTCAGGGTTTGGATCTCTTTACTTTGTTGGGCCAGGCGCTCTTTTCTCCTACGATCAATGATAAAGAGATAGCCCAAAAACGCGGCAAGCAGCATTGCCAGCGGAAGTAAAACGAACCAGAATAAAATTGAACTACCTGCCATAGTTCACCCTGGCGATAACACCTACTATCTTAATACCAGGGTGCAGTCTCTGCAGCAGTTTAGTCATCAAGCATACTCATCAATATGTGGCTTTCCATTACCTTTGTCTTGTTTAGGCTTCTGCTGCTCCTGATTCTCCTGTTCATCCTTCCGTTTTGGACGATCACGGCGCATAGGGGCCTTTGCCGGCTTTACCGGGTAGAGAGGATTGAGTGGACTTTGTTCTCCAATTTCAGGCATAGCTGGTGCCTTTTTACCAAAAGCAGTCTAATCCATTAAAAATAGCTGTTAAATTGTTTTCAGCAACAGATCCTGTATGCAAGTCTAGTACATGCTGATTTCCTGCCACTCCTCATCGGTAAGCAGTTTATTCAGATCGACCAGAATCAGTAACCTTTTATCTTGGGTGGCAACTCCCTGGATGTAGCGGGAACTCTCTTCTGTTCCTACATTGGGCGCCACATCAATCTGATCTTCACTGAGTTCAACAACTTCAGCTACTGCATCGACCAGAATACCGACAACCTGCTTCTCTGATTCGATCACAATAACGCGACTGGCATCGTTGACCTCAACCGAAGGCAGACCAAAACGCTTTCTCGTGTCTATAACGGTAACCACGTTACCGCGCAGGTTAACTATACCCAGGACATAACTCGGTGCTCCGGGTACTGGAGCGATCTCTGTCACCCTTAATACTTCCTGTACCTGCATGACATTGATGCCATAAACCTCATCCATCAGGATGAAAGTAACAAATTGAATCAGTGGACTACCACCACTCTCATCATCATCTACACTCATGGTCTACACCTCTAAAGCTCACTGAACTTCTGATTTTTCGTTGAAGCACCGATCTCATGTCATCTACACTCAGGCTGCAAGCAACCCTAAAACCCCATCTACGTCGAGCAGAACACTCAACTCTTGGATGATAATACCTGCATACCAGGGTTTATTAGGCACCCCACTACGCCAACGTACCTCATCCTTTTCAATACTCAAAGTATTACAGATACTGTCCACAGCCAATGCACGATCGCCCTCGCCTATGATCAAGAGCTGCTGCGGTTTTACCCGATCATCTACAGTCAACCGTTCCGGCATCAATATGCGGGCTGAGTCTATTACAACCACTTTCTCTTCCCGATTAAGAACGACACCTAATGACCAAACAGGTTGGCCAGGTAGCTGACTTGCCTCTCCACTGTAGTTGAGAATCCCCTTTAATGCATTGAGGGGGATACCCATGGTGATGCCATTGACTTTGAATAGCAGCACCTGAAACTCATTTTCAACCCAATCCGGCAACCCTGAGGCTTGTTGTGGCTGGATCTGAACAGACTCTGCAAGCTCCGGCTCTGACAGCTGGGTCACTTCTGTCTGTTCCTCCACTATAATATCGGCAACAGGAGGAGGCTCTTTAACCTTCACGCTTTTGTCTGGGATTGTGTCAATCTCCAGCAATAGCGTATCGAGGTAACTCTTTAGCGCGTTGTCCGGTTCCTCTATTTTGTTTGCGACCGGTTTCAAGCGAGACTTATCTGATGGCATACTCATGCACCAGCTCCCGCTTTCGGTAGTGTCTCGTGATCATTCAGTAACTCTTCGAGTAACTTACCGTAAGCCAGTGTTCCATGGCTCTGAGGTGCAAACAGAGCAGGAGGTATACCCGCCTTACTGGCTTCACGAAAAAGTGTATCCACAGGTATCAGGCTATGCCATACATGCTCAGGATAACTCTCTCTCATCACTCTAATACTATCAATGGAGGCCCTTGTACGACGATCAAACATCGTTGGCACTATATGGTAGGGCAGAGGGATCTGTCTGGACTTGGTAACCATATCAAGGGTATGTAACATGCGCTCCAGCCCTTTTAGAGCAAGAAATTCTGTTTGTACTGGGATAATCAGGTGATCACATGCAGCCAGTGCGTTGATCATCAGCACGCCTAATATAGGCGGACAATCGAGTAAAACATGATCATAGCGGTCACTAAGCTGGCTCATCGCCTGTTTGATGACCAACCCCATGCCATCCAGTTTGCCTGCCTGCCGATCAAGTGTGGCCAATGCCATTTCAGCCGGCATTAAATCCAGCCCTTCAGTACCTGTGGGGTGAATCAGCCCAAGAGGATCAACAGTCTGCTTCTGTGCCACGCCTTTAAACAAGCTGTAGACACTCTCTTCAAGCCCGTCAGGGTCGTATCGAAAATAACTGGTCAGAGAGGCGTGTGGATCGATATCAACCAACAGGGTACGCAACCCCCATTGGGCCAATAGCCCTCCCAATGAGACCGTTGTGGTGGTTTTTCCCACCCCCCCTTTCTGATTGGCGACGGTCCAGATCTTCATCCGCCACTTCCCGGTAGATCGATGGTTCGATCCTGCTTACCATTCATACCCAGGATCACCAGGGTAACGCGACGATTTTTAGCTCTTCCCTGCTCTGTATTGTTACCTGAGACAGGCCTATGCTCAGCATAACCGACTGCAGACATACGATCTGGAGTAACACCGGTTCGGCTCATCAAGTGCACAACACTGGCAGCACGAGCTGCCGATAACTCCCAATTGGATGGAAACTCTTCGGTGTTGATCGGACGGTTATCAGTATTGCCTTCCACTTGGATCTGGTTGGGAACTGCTGCCAACACCTTGCTGATTTCTCTGAGGGCCTTTACCGCAGCCCTTGAAAGATGGGCACTGGCACTGGGGAACAACATCTTATCCTTCATGTTCACCACCACCCGATCCTCGCTGAAACTGACATCAACCAGCTCCTGGTCGACATAGTCACTCAACATATCCTCGATGGTGGCGGCTAAAAAACTGAGTCGCTGGGTCTCATTGCTTGGCAGATCGGGTATCACCTCTTTTCCAACCGCCTGATCCAGGCCCAGACGATTCTCCATACCTGGTCCCTGGCGAAGTTCACCTTCGATCAATGCGCTCTCCTGTCCCAGACCCGGGGTATCCCCACGGCTACGGGCAAGTTCACCAACCTGAATCGGTTCCAGACTACGCTGGGATTCCTGAAATGCATGGGTGAGGGTTTGAGATAACACTCGGTATTTACCTTCATTCACTGAAGAGACCGAATACATGACCACAAAAAATGCAAACAGCAGGGTCACGAAATCCGCATAGGAGACAATCCAGCGTTCGTGGTTAACGGGCTCTTCCTGGCGTTTGCGTCTTCTGCCCATGACTAGCCGACCCTACTTGACCATTTACAAAGGATATTCATTGCAGAAACCCTTTCAATTTGGTTTCGATACTGCGAGGGTTGTCGCCCTCAGCGATGCCGATAACACCCTCTATCACCATCTCTCGAAATGTAGATATCTGTTCCGATTGCGTCTTCAGTTTTGAAGCGATTGGCAAGAGGAACAGATTCGCGAGTCCAACCCCGTATATCGTTGCAACGAAAGCTGTAGCAATACCACTACCCAACTTGCTGGGATCAGCCAGATTCTGCATCACATGAATCAATCCCATTACCGCACCGATAATGCCAATTGTAGGTGAATATCCTCCCATTCCCTCGAATACCTTGGATGCCTGGATATCGTATTGCTCACTGGCATCCACTTCCATCTCAAGAATAGAACGTAGCGCATCGGGCTCACTGCCATCTACCAACAGCTGCATACCTTTACGGATAAAAGGGTCAGGCTCTTCATCAGCGATCGTCTCTAAACCCAGCAGCCCCTCTTTTCTTGCAATATTGCTCCACTGCACCAACTTATCTATGGTTGTGCGCATATCGAGCTTGGCTGGTAGAAAGACACGTCCGGAGAGGCGTAGTGCATGCCAAAAGACCGGCACAGGCGTCTGTAGCAAAATGGCGCCAATCGTACCGCCGATGACAATCACCATAGCAGGACCATTGACCAGGGAGTCCATATGCCCCCCTTCTAGCCAATTACCACCAAGTATCGCCAGAAAAGCGACCAGAATTCCGATAAAACTCAGAAAGTCGACTCTCATTTCAGTCTCGCTAGCAATGGACCCATCTCATCCAGACTCAGAACACGATCAGACAGACCTGCCTTCTCAACAGCTTGTGGCATACCGTAGACCACACAGCTTTTCTCGTCCTGACTCCAAAGGGAAGCACCCGTATTTTTCAACTTTTTTGCCCCTTTAAGACCATCGGCTCCCATACCCGTTAATATTAGTCCCAGTGCATTACCCCGATAACTTTCCGCAACCGATGAAAGAAAAACATCGACACTTGGATGGTAGATCTCCCCAGGCAGGGCTTCGGAAATCCGGATCTGGTAGCCCCCAGCACCTCTCACAACGCGCAACTGCTTTCCACCGGGTGCGATCAACCCCTCCCCTGGAACCAGTCTGTCACGATCCACTGCCTCTTTGACCTTTATTGAACAGGCAACATCAAGTCGTTCCGCATAAGCTGTGGTAAAACTGCCCGGCATATGTACAGCTGCAACTACAGGCAGTGGAAAATTTCTTGGCAACGCACTTAATATCTGACGAAGTGCAACCGGTCCACCTGTCGATGCACCAATTGCCACCATTTCAGGGTTACTCGTGAATGAAGGAGCAGCCTGCTTGATTGGAGATACACGGGAAGATTGACTGAGATAATCTTTGACACTGGAACGAGATCTGGACAAAGAGGATTTACCTAAATTCCGCACCCGTTCGAGTAGCTCCTTCGCAGTCTCTTCCGCACCTGAAACCGGACTAGCCATCTCCTTCGGCAGAAAATCCATTGCCCCGGCATCCAATGCATCAAGCGTCTCCCTGGCACCTTCGGTGGTTACAGCAGAAAACATCAGGATTCGAGTTGGCATCTCAGCCATGATTTTACGAACTGCTGTAATCCCATCGATCACAGGCATCTCGACATCCATCGTTACCACATCAGGTTTTAAGGATCTATTCTGCCTGATTGCCTCTGCACCATTCGCGGCGAAGCCAACAATCTCTATGTCACTAGCGGTTTGCAGTGCCGCCGCCACACGATTACGGAAAAAGGCGGAGTCATCGACAATCAGTACTCGCACTTTGGCGCCCATATTCCCTCTTAAAAACCACTTTAGTCTTAGAGACGGGCAGCAACCCAAGCTTTCTCAGCGTTATGCAACACCCCGTCAAAAACCGATTAATTAAAATTTCTTAACATTTTTTCGCATCAAACCAGGTACATCCATGATCAATGCGATTTTTCCATCACCTGTGATAGTGGCGCCAGCCATACCTTCAAGACCTTGCAGTAAAGCCCCTAAAGGCTTGATCACAACCTCCTCTTGCCCGATCAAATGATCGACTACCAAACCAACCTGCAAATTACCTACATTCACAATTACCACATGCCCATTGCCCTTCTCTTCAGTGGTCAGTGGGTTTTTGGGTCTCAGCCAGTTTCGTAGATAGAACAACGGTAGCGCACGCTCTCTTACCATGATGGTCAGTTGCCCATCAACAACATGGGTACGCTTGAGATCGAGATTAAAGATCTCCACAACACTGGCTAAAGGTAGGGCGAAAGGTTGATCGTTCAGCAACACCATCAGGGTCGGCAATATTGCCAGGGTCAATGGCAGTTTGATGATAATGATACTGCCTTGTCCCCATTCCGAGTCGATCTCAACTGAACCGTTCATCTGGGCAATACGTGTCTTTACTACATCCATTCCAACACCGCGCCCCGAAACATCGGAAATCTCAGTCTTGGTGGAAAAACCGGGTGCAAAAATCAGGTTAAAACACTCCCTATCATCCAACCTGGCAGCTGCATCAGCATCCATCATGCCCTTTTCAACAGCCTTCTCACGTAATACGTCAGGATCCATCCCCTTACCATCATCGGCAATAGAGAGCAGAATATGGTCGCCTTCCTGTGCAGCGGACAGTACCACGGTACCCCGTCTGGGCTTTCCTTTTTGCTCACGTTCTTCCGGCTGTTCGATACCATGGTCGACTGAATTTCTCACCAGATGCACCAGGGGATCGGCTAACGCCTCGACCAGGTTCTTATCCAGATCGGTATCTTCACCCTGCATCTCCAGGTCGATCTCTTTTTTAAGGCTACGAGCCAGATCCCGCACAACACGGGGAAAACGACCGAAAACTTTTTTGATCGGCTGCATGCGGGTTTTCATCACTGCCAGTTGCAGATCCGAGGTCACCACATCGAGATTACCCACTGCGTTCGATACTTGTTCATCATTCAAAGTCGCTTTCAACGTCGCCAGGCGATTACGAACCAGAACAAGCTCACCGACCATATTCATAATATCGTCGAGGCGTTGGGTATCCACCCGAACAGATGTCTCTGCCGGTGGTTTGTTTGCCTGTGGAGGCTTAGCCCCTTTTGCAGCAGGTTTTGCGGAAGCTTTCGCTTTCTTTTCTGCAGCAGCTTTGGGCTCGGACTTGGCAGCAGGCTTGGGAGCCTCTTTTGGAGCAGGTGCTTTTTTAGCCGCTGCAACTTTCTTTTTCGCCACAGCTTTCTTTTTCGCTGCAGGTTTTGCCTTTGGTGCTGCAGGGGCCTCCTGCTTTACCTTTTTCGGATCGAATTTACCCGAGCCGTGAATCTGGTCGAGAATATTCTCAAACTCATCCTCAGAGATATCATCGCTGGCATTTCCTGCCGCTTTTTTCTTCTCTGGCTCACTGTCTGCTACTTTATTGGGATCGAATTTGCCCTTGCCATGGATCTGATCAAGGATATTCTCGAACTCATCTTCTGAAATATCATCCGAATCAGCTTTCTGACTCTTTTCATCTGCTTTAGGTTTACCGGTAAACTTCCCCTTACCGTGGAGATCATCCAATAGCGATTCAAATTCATCCTCAGAGATATTGTCACTTGCGGCAGTAGTCTCAGCTGGTTCCTGGATGGCATCAAGAAGCTCTTCGAATTCGTTTTCACTCAGATCTTCCGTCTCTGCCTCGGAATCAGCCTGCGCCGGCTCTTCAACCGCCTCGACAGCTTCCTCCTCAACCTCTTCCTCACCTTCGGGCACAGCAAATGTATTCAGGCGTTGAATGAGACTGGGTTCGGCATGATCGGGCATGACCCCCTGGCGCACATCATTGAACATCGCATTCACGACATCCAGCACTTCAAGCACCGAATCCATTAAATCCGGCCCTACACTGCGCTGACCTTGGCGCAGGATATTAAATACGTCTTCTGCGCGGTGACAAACCTCAACCAATGGATCAATGGTGAGAAAGCCTGCGCCACCCTTGATGGTATGGAAACCACGAAAAACGGCGTTGAGCAGATCAAAATCGTCAGGTTGCTGCTCAAGGTCGACCAACTGCTCACTAAGCAGCTCAAGAATTTCTCCTGCCTCGACCAAAAAATCCTGAAGGATTTCGTCGTTGACATCGATGCTCATCTAACACTCCCGGTAACACTACCGAATATTGCCATTCTTATTGACTGATATATCGGTCTAAACCTGAATAACTAAAATCCAAGGCTGGAGAGCAGATCATCCACGTCATCCTGACTGGTCACTTGATCCCCTTGATCGAGACCTGGAATCGCCGGACCGGCCAACTCTTCGTTACTCTTCTTTTCGCTCCCTTCGTCAAACTTATCGCCCGTAATGCGGACCAACATTACCAATTTCTCTTCAACATCGTGAACCAGTGTGATCACCTTACGGATAATCTGGCCGGTGAGATCCTGAAAGTCCTGAGCCATTAGCACGTCAGAGAGGTTTTTATGCAGACTGGCGGCATCTTCTTTAGATTTGGCGAGATATTCAGACAAAGAAAGACTCAGATCCTTAAAGTCATCCTTATTCAGCATACGAGAACGCAATCGCTCCCACTGCTCCAATAATTCAGCGGATTGGGATTCAATGCCTTCAACCAACGGCATACTCTTTTCAACCGCTGTCAGGGTACGATCCGCAGATTGCTCAGTCATTGTAATGACATAACTGAGCCGTTCTTTGGCATCAGGTATTTCAAAACTGGTCATATCGTTGATGCGCGCATCGAGTAGAAACCCATTGATCGCATCATGCAGCTCGCGTGTCAAACGACCGACTTCAAGAAACAGTTGATCATTATTTGTAGGAGTGGTCAGTGCTGCGATCAGCCTTTCAGACTCCTCTTCATCGCCTGATTCCAAACTGCTGACCAACGCTTTGGCTGTATCTAAACGCAGCTGGTTATCCTGTTGTTGCCCCATAGTGAGAAACTCCCGGAGAAAAAAGGTTAACCCACGCGTTCAAAGATCTTACCGATCTTCTCTTCCAGGGTGGTTGCGGTAAAGGGCTTTACAACATAACCGTTGACGCCTGCCTGGGCTGCCTCAATAATCTGCTCGCGTTTAGACTCAGCTGTCACTAGAAGAACTGGCAGGCTAGCCAATTTCTCATCTGCTCGCACAGCCTTCAGTAGATCGATACCCGTCATGCCAGGCATATTCCAGTCTGAGACGAGAAAATCGAAATTCCCGCTCTGCAACATGGGCAATGCAGTCAAGCCATCGTCTGCCTCCTGGGTATTGTTGAAACCCAAGTCTCTCAGCAAGTTTTTGATAATTCGCCGCATTGTGGAGAAATCATCCACAATGAGGATCTTCATATTTTTGTCCAATGCTTACTCCCTCCTGTATTTTTACCGGTCATCTCCAATCACGGCATCTACAGGCCAACCAATTACTACTCTTCTTCGTGCACTAGTGAGAGCCATTCTGTCAGTCTAGAGCGCAATCGCAAGGTTGCCTGACTGTGTATCTGGCAGACCCGAGATTCACTGACACCCAACACATGCCCGATCTCCCGAAGATTCATTTCATCGTCATAATACATAGCGATCACCAATCGCTCCCGTTCAGGTAAACTGGCTATAGCCTCAGCCAGCGCCTTCTTGAAGGCATCCTTCTGCAAACCCTCAAAGGGGCTGTCCATCGGGCCTTCACGGGAAGCCGGAAAGCCATCACTGACTGCTGTCAATTCATCCAGACTGAATATCCGGCATCCGGTTGAGTCCTGCAGGATCTGATGATAATCCTCCAGGCTCATCTCAAGCGCCTGCGCCACCTCGATATCCCGAGCATCTCGACCCTCGGTGTTTTCGATTTCTCGCATCGCCTCGGCCACCATGCGTGCCTTACGATGCACAGAACGTGGTGTCCAATCACTACGCCTGATCTCATCCAGCATGGCACCCCTGATGCGGATACCCGCATAGGTCTCAAAACTGGCACCCTGAGTGGGATCATAGTTTTTGCTTGCTTCCAGCAAACCCAGCATACCTGCCTGGATCAGATCATCCGATTGCACATTAGGTGGCAATCGGTTCATCAAATGATAGGCGATCCTTTTGACCAGCCCTGCATGCTGGTTAACCAAGTCATTGTAGCTCTGCTGCTTTTGCACGGCGGTGTATGTCGCTAAACCGTTCACCGTCATTACTCCCCATATTGGCTTGAAAATTGGATCAGGCGTTCGACAAAAAACTGCAGATCACCACTGACTCCAGTTGGTACAGGCCAGTTATCGGCCTTCTTGGCTAAATTCTTGAACGCCTGCGCTACTCTCGATCTCGGAAAGGCCTCAACCACCGGTTTTTGACTCTTCACCGCTTTCCTGAGCTGCTCATCATACGGAATACTGCCCATGTAGCTGAGCATAACATCCAGATACTGATCAGTAACCCGACACATCTTGTTGTACAGATCGCGTCCTTCCTGAACAGTTTTGACCATATTGGCCAGTATACGAAAACGACTGATACCATGCTCTCGATTTAATAGTTTAATTATGGCATAGGCATCTGTAATTGATGCTGGCTCGTCACAGACAACCACAATCTGCTCCTGAGCCGCCCTGCTAAAGCTGATTACCAAATCAGAAATACCTGCTGCAGTATCGATCAGCAATATGTCCACATCATTGGCCAGCTCACTAAATGCATGAATCAATCCTGCATTTTCTGCTGGTGACATCTCCGCCATGTGCTGAATACCAGAGGCGCCCGGTACAACCCGCAAACCCTTTGGCCCGGTGACAATGATATCCTCAAGGGAAGCTTCACCCCGCATCACATGGGAGAGGTTTAGTTTAGCATGTAATCCAAGTACCACGTCCAGATTAGCCAACCCCATATCCGCATCCAACAGCATCACCCGCCGTCCCATTTCGGAGAGGGCAATCCCCAGGTTGGCGGAAATATTGGTTTTACCCACGCCCCCCTTGCCGCCAGTAACAGCAATTACTCTAACAGGTTCTGGGTTAACCATCCTACGTAGTCCGGTTGCCTGGTCTTCGATATGTTCAGACATTTGCATGTTCGCTCATTCCTCCGAAGGCCATAGCCAGATACTCCTCATCGGGTTGATGTTCTGTCTGTTGCGTCATTTCAACAGCCTGCCTTATTAGTACTTCGGATCGGGCAACATGAATATCTTCAGGTACCCGCTGGCCATCAGTGGTAAACGCCAGGGGAAGCCTTGCTTCCAGTAACGCAGAAAACACACCACCGAGGGAGGCGGCTTCATCCATTTTTGTCAGGATTGCAGCCACAGGTGAGATAGCACCAAATGAACGAATCGCGTGAGTCAGAGCGCTACGCTGTGTAGTCGCTGAGAGTGTCAGTAAGGCCTTCACCGGATGATTACCCTGATTCAAGAGCGCTAGACGCTCTGTCAATTTCAGATCCCGTTGACCCATTCCTGCTGTGTCGATCAATACCAGGCGTTTTTCTGCAAATGCATGCAGAGCACTACTCAACTCCTCAGGGGAAGTGACGCTGCGAACAGGCACATCCAGAATTTGACCATAGTTCTGTAACTGTTCCTGAGCACCAATGCGATAGCTGTCCGCTGAAATCAGTGCCAGATGGCGATTACCATGGCGCAAACAAAACTTTGCCGCCAGTTTGGCGATGGTTGTTGTCTTTCCAACGCCGGTTGGGCCGACCAGAGCCAGAATACCTCCGGCATTAAGCAGATCGTCATGCTCAACCAGAAATTCCCGACCGAGATGATTCAAAGCCTGTCTCCAGGCCAGTTCAGGGGTCTCAGCATCCTCTGCCCGATAGGCCAATTCACGGCAATGGGCGGCATCTAAACCAAGTCCCATGAGTTGCCGCATCAATTCTTGTGTTTGAGGACGACGATGGCCCATATCGCGCCAAGTCAGTTCGGATAACTCATTTTCCATCATCCGGCGCAGTGCCTGCATCTCCTGCCGCATCTCGCGCAACACTGGATCCTGGCTCCATTCCACTTTAGGTTTATCCCTACCCTCGCCTGTATCAAAGGTCTGATGCCTCTCATTGCGCTTAGGGGAGATATTTTTTACACCCCCCTCAACGTCTTTATAAGCTGAAGCAGCAACAGAGTGGGTAGTTGCCTTTTTACCCTTAATCTCTGGTTCGTTTGATTCTATGGAGGTCGGCTGGGTAGTGCTGAAGGCAGACTCATCATAATCTACCGCTGCTACCAGCTCGATGCCTCCCTCTACTCCCTTATTCGAGAGAATAACCGCATCCGATCCCAATGCCTCTTTAACCTGGCGCAAGGCCTGTCGCATGTCAGAAGCGAAAAAACGTCTTATTTTCATAATCCGCAATCTCCGGCGATCACCCTGATAAGAGCTTGCACCTGTTAAACTGCCTATTTAATAATCTGGTCAGTTGAATCCGGGGCACTGAGTGTTAATCCAGTTTTACCCACCTGTTTATCCCTGCCATATGGCTCCACCTCTAGTTATGCAACAACCATTCCAATCAATAAAATGGATATACAGGAATCTATTAACTGTTTGTTTACAATAAGTTAGTGATTAGACGGATTGACAACTCCAGGCAAACTGCAGCATCACAACGCCAGGGGTTTGACTTCTGAATAGTGATTGCGCCAAGGATTCGGCAGCAGATTTTTTTGCTGCAAATCCACTGCAAGAAAAAGAACCGGCCTATTTTTCAGAGATGATATTCGAACAGATCAACACTTTAGTATTGATTGCAAAGCGGCGATCTCGATCCTTGAGAAAAGTCCCGAAATAGAGCAGGCCTGAATATAGCCAGTTATGTCACCAGGGCCTGTTAACACGATTCGAATCGGCCCTAGTGTACTGTAACGAATAAACTGACTAAAAAATGGGTACCAACTTATGCCCCTGGGTCTGCCAACCGATCAGGGAGATGAAACCGTCACCCACCACATCCATTTCAGGCAATACAGTGTTGTTCTCCACTTTAAACACACGATTGGCGATCGCGCAGACCTCCATGCGAACACCCTTCTGTTTAAGGATTTTCGCTGTCGCTGAGATGGCATTCAATTCATCACCAAACTCCAATTCCAATTCATCATCGGGCTCAGTGCTTAGATAGCGCACAGTTTCACCAATAAAGACCAGTACCATATCGGGAGTAACTCCCTGCTTTACCAGGCCTTCATGGGTTCCGCGGATGATATCAAGATAGAAAGCGGTCTTACGGGGATTAGTGAAATCGATAAGAAACACACTCTTGGTCGCTTTTACGCCATTCAGAGCGGCAGAATCATCGATCTTCTCTGCTGCCTGAGTTGCACTGACTCCCAGCAGCAGAAGACCAAAAAGCCAAATCGATAACCCATACCTACCTATCAAATTAGACATCAACGTTTAACCTCACATCTGGTTTATTCAAGCGGTGATCAATGCTGGATCACCGGTTTTAATAGGATGCAAAGACTAGAATGAATATTCATTCCTGTCAATAATCATGGCGATTTACAGCGGACCATTGGCTGCTGGCCGCATCTTGATCTGAGCCACACTTGTAGCCCTGAGCATCCTGGTAGTTATGTTATGGATAGTAAGTGACGTTTGCGTTCATTAGAGAACTCCCACCACTTTCTTGGTGCCTCACCCTGCATAAATCTTACTGCAGAGATAAAAACATCGATAACGCAGGGATCATGACGCTTTTGAGTCACGCTGCACAGGTCACTGTACATTTTGTAGGGATCTTGCCCAATTAGCTCACAGGGCTCTTCCAGCCCAATGGCAAACAGATCTTTTTCAATTGCCACACCGATATTTGGGATATCACGAAATCTCTTAATATCTGTTCGATTCATATGAGTTTCAGTATTGACAACAGTCTGAGAAAAATAATACACCTTGTTAAATATAATAAATATCGATAGCCACAATACTTATTAAATTGACAACATAGAGCGATACGGAAGGATTGTTTGTTCATTTCCATGTAATCCGTGCATTCCGTGGTTAAAGCATATATATAGATATTCAAAATATCTCTTCAACCACGGATAACACGGAACGACACGGAAGGTTGTTTGTTCATTTTCCGTGTAATCCGTGTATTCCGTGGTTAAAGCATATATATAGATATTCAAAAACCCTCTTCAACCACGGATGACACAGAGCAACACGGAAGGATTGTTTGTTCATTTTCCGTGCATTCAGTGTATTCCGTGGTTAAAGCATAAATATAGGCATTCAAAACCCTCTTCAACCACGGATGACA
>NZ_JBSYOQ010000066.1:0-65568 GCF_058244645.1 Candidatus Thiodiazotropha sp. AKAK3 | reverse complement strand
GGTGGTTTTCATTTCAGTTGGGCATGGTGCGGCAGGGCCGGCACCCTACATGCAAACCAGAGCATAAGTATCGACATTGGATGCAAGTTGGAATCCAGATACTTCGCAAGCTGATAACCTACAGGGTGCGACCAAAAAGCAGATTCAGAACAAGTGCAATATATACCAATCCTGCTACACGATTGAGATAAAACTGAGCTTTGGGTGAGTGATTAAGCCAAGAGCCCAATGTGCCAGCCATTACTGCCACAGCGCCAAATATCATTAGGGTTATCAGGATAAATATAAAGCCCAGGAGAAATATCTGCTGAATCATGCCACCCTGATCGGGGTTGGTGAACTGTGGTAAAAAGGCGAGAAAGAATATGGTTACCTTGGGATTGGTTATATTCATAATGACGCCACGCCCAAAGAACTGGAGGTCAGATAGTCTGCTATCTTGAAATCTACCCAAAGGATTCAATGATGCAGTAAAGGCTTTCCAGGCGAGATAGAGAAGATAAAAGGCACCCATGTATTTAAGCAGATTGAAAGCTACGGGTGATGCTTTTACAAGCGCTGCAACCCCAAGCGCAACAGCTGTGGTATGGACGATCAGGCCAGTGCAGAGCCCCAGTGTAACAAGCACTCCTTTTTTAGCTCCATGAAGTGCCGATTGAGTCAAAACAAAAATATTGTCTGGGCCTGGCGCAATACATAAAAGCAGGGATGCGAGTAAAAATGTATAGATTGTTTCCAAGATTATCAACTGCCTAATTACTAGAAGCGGGTAGAAATCAGTCCGTTTTTTATTGCTCTTCGATCTCCCTTATCTATTGTTGGGGGAGTTTAGGTTGGTTTAACCTATATGGCAGGCAAACTATTATGCTTGGATCGCCAGGTTTATAATAGTGCGATGATGTAGGGTGAGGGTTCCACGTAAATACCGATTGTTTTTTTCGTTCCTGACAACGTCTGTTGTCTGCGTATTAGGTGGTTTTCATTTCAGTTGGGTATGGTGCGGCAGGGCCGCACCCTACAGACCTTGATATTTGCAGCTGACTTTATAAACATAATCGAATCCATTCTCCAGTTGCATGCGTAAATAGAATTGAAAGCAGAATTAACTGCATTAAATTTGAACATACGAGGAGATTGAGATGAAAAAAATTATGCTTGCTGCGGCTATGATCCTGTCAACCAATCTATATGCTGGTGCATTTGATGTGACTGGAAATAATCCTGATCTTTATGATGGTCTAGCTGATTCTTCCTCACAGCCTACTGCCATTCAGCCTGGCATTGGTGATTCTTATGGTAGCTCTATTCTCCATTCAGGAAAGGGATACGCACGATCTGTTGCTAAACCACAGGGGGGGATGGATGAAGGCTACGGAAGTATTCTGATCGATGTTGGCGTTCCGCTCTATTGGTAAGTAGCAGTGGGTGGAGGTTGTCTCAACCTCCACCCGTATGGCTGGATTACAAAAAGATATTTGTCAGTGAATAATACGTGTCGGTGTTCAGGCAAGCCGCCGGATCACTCATCACTATAGCCGCCACCTAGTAGCGCTGCAGTCTCTCTTCTTCTGCTTGGGCGTGGGTGCTGATTAGAGGTGTTGCTTCTATTTCCACTCTGAGTGCGCCGCTTATGTTTATGTGGTGCCTTGGTGGATAACTGTTTTTCACCAGCTTCTTTCGACTTTGAGTGTTGCTGCTGCGAGTTAGCAGATTTTTTAGCGTTGTTGTTACTCGCTTTGGTTCTGTTTTCAGGCCGCCTACCGTTTCTACGTTGAGGGTTGTTGTTGCTCTGTTTTTTTAGAGGAGCCGCTTTTATCGCTGGGTCTGGTTCATAGCCCTCAATAACAACCTCAGGAATCGGTTTTTTCAGCAGACGCTCAATATCCTTCAGTAACTTGAGTTCATCAACGCATACCAGTGAGATGGCTTCACCTTCATTCCCAGCACGTCCTGTGCGACCGATTCGATGCACGTAATCCTCAGGGACGTTGGGCAATTCGTAATTTACAACATGTGGAAGCTGGTCGATGTCCAGGCCGCGTGCTGCAATGTCAGTGGCAACGAGAACCCGTACGTCACCATTTTTAAAGCTGGCGAGTGCGCGTGTGCGGGCACCCTGACTTTTATTGCCGTGGATTGCCGATGCGCTGAGTCCATCCTTTTCCAGCTGTTGTGCCAGACGATTCGCACCATGTTTGGTGCGGGTAAAGACCAATACCTGGCGCCAGTTTTGTGAGCCGATCATATAGCTCAGCATCTCTCTCTTGCGATTTTTATCGACACGATGGATAACTTGCTTGATCCGTTCAGCCGTTGTGTTTCTACGGGCAACTTCGATCAGCTCAGGACGATCCAATAAACGGTCGGCCAGTTTTTTGATATCACTGGAGAAGGTGGCGGAGAAAAGAAGATTTTGGCGAGTGCTGTTAGTGGGTAAAAGTGCCAGGACTTTGCGTATGTCATGTATGAATCCCATGTCCAGCATACGATCGGCTTCATCCAGAACCAATATCTCAATCTGTGAGAGGTCCACAGTTTTTTGACTGGCGTGGTCCAATAGGCGGCCTGGTGTGGCAACCAGAATGTCGACTCCGCGACGCAACTTCTCTATCTGGGGATTGATTTTGACACCACCAAACACCACTGCTGAACGAAGTGGAAGGTGGCGACCATAAGTCTCTACACTGGCCGCTACCTGAGCTGCCAGTTCCCGGGTAGGGGTCAAGACCAGAGCCCTGACAGGGCGGCGGCCATTGTTAACTGTTTTTTCAGATAAGCGTTGCAAAAGAGGCAGGGTGAAACCAGCAGTTTTTCCGGTACCGGTCTGGGCACCGGCCATGACATCCTTACCACTAAGGATGACAGGTATCGCCTTACTTTGAATAGGCGTGGCTTCAGAGTAGCCCTGCTCGCTGACTGCGCGCAGGAGTTCAGCCGAAAGGCCGAGGTTTTCAAATGACATAAAATTGTGCTCCATAACCGACAGGCAGCACCATACCTATGGAACTGTTAGCTGGTTATTGTAAATATTTGGGATTTTTCAGGAGGTGTAGAGCGAACTCTAACCTCTGGCGAACATCCGAAAAACAGTTTTCGGGTGTCTGATTGGAACTATAAAAGGTACTCCGGTCGTGCCCTCCCTGCATCAGCATCTGCTGGCGGGAGCCGGTCCGGGCTGTAAAAAAGAATTCTGTGATCAAGCGGGAAGCATTGTCCCGAATGAGGGATAAGCGACGGCTTAAGCTATTTCGGCGATCTGTTGATCGTGCAGGCGCTAACCGGTAAGGCGCCTCGAATTGACCACTATAACAGAAAAAACGCAGCTATTCAGATATTTACTGTATTTGACTCAGAATTGAGAGCAATCAGTAGCTTGTAGTGGGAAGTGAGTAACTCTATCTGTTGCTGTGATACTCCACTAATGCCACGCAATCCTGGTATCGCAACAAGTAGGGATGGTAGATCGATAGTTATCGAATTGAATATGCTGGTCGGGGTGAGAGGATTCGAACCTCCGGCCCCTGCCTCCCGAAGGCAGTGCTCTACCAGGCTGAGCTACACCCCGAATCTATGGCCGTTACAGAGAGCCGAAAATGGTATAGGAATAGCCTGGGCTGATCAATGGGTTCTGGCAACTGAGTAGTCGGCCAGCTCAGCCAGTGCCTCTCGGTATGGGTTGTTCGGTATCGATTCCAGTGCCTGTTTTGCGAGCTGCGCCTGTTGCTGTGCAAGCTGCATTGTATAGGCAATCGAATCACTCTCCTGGATAGCCTGCATGACGAAATCGATCTCTTCCAATCCGCCATTCTCGATGACCGAGGCAAGTCGTTGGCGTTGTTTCTCATCTGACTTTTTCATCGCCTGGATCAATGGCAGGGTGGGTTTACCCTCAGCCAGGTCGTCGCCGATATTCTTGCCGATATCATCATTACTTGAGTGGTAATCGAGGGCATCATCCACCAGCTGGAAAGCGATACCCAGGTGAAGGCCGTAGTCGGCCAAGGCCTGTTGCTGTTCCTGGGGGGCCTCTGAGATTACGCCACCAAGTCGCGAGCCAGCCTCGAACAGGGTGGCGGTTTTACGCTTGATCACTTCCATGTAGTCAGATTCGCTGGTGTCTGGGTTGTGTACATTGAGCAACTGTAGAACCTCGCCTTCGGCGATGCGATTGGTTGCATGTGAGAGGATGTCCATAACGGGCATCCGTCCAACTTCCACCATCATTTCAAATGAGCGGGAGTAGAGAAAATCCCCAACCAGCACGCTGGCCTCGTTACCCCAGACCGCATTGGCAGTCTCTCTGTTGCGACGCAGATCTGAACCATCGACGACATCATCGTGCAGCAGGGTGGCGGTGTGGATGAATTCGATTATGGAGGCAAGGTTGATATGCTTATCACCGCTATAGCCA
This sequence comes from Candidatus Thiodiazotropha sp. AKAK3, assembly GCF_058244645.1. Taxonomy (NCBI): domain Bacteria; kingdom Pseudomonadati; phylum Pseudomonadota; class Gammaproteobacteria; order Chromatiales; family Sedimenticolaceae; genus Candidatus Thiodiazotropha; species Candidatus Thiodiazotropha sp. AKAK3. Next base: position 61,157 of record NZ_JBSYOQ010000066.1, on the reverse strand, counting down.
CATGCTCTTGCGGCCAGCAGTACGATCATGGGTCGCAGACGTTTGCCACCGCTATGTACGATGTAAGCTCCAATCTGATTGATCAGCACAACATCAGACTTGAGTTGTTGAATGATCAATTTATCGACAGCATCCATGTCATCGGCTATGAGTTGGCGTAGGCTTTTAATATCCATTGGCGATGTCAGTTAGAGCAAACCAGCGCATGCTAGATGAGAGCTCAGTAGAAATCAATGGGGCATCTCCTTGAGATCTCAGTGCTGACATGCTTTACAGAAGAAAGTTGATCGCTGTGCTATGGCCTTGCTATGGATCGGATTGCCACAGACAGGGCAGGGTTCACCAGCTTTTCCATAGACTTGCAGCTGTTGTGCGAAATAACCCGGTTTACCATCCTCTCTGCGGAAATCGCGCAATGTTGTACCTCCTTGAGCTATTGCTGCATTCAGAGTCTCCTCTATTGCCAGGGCGAGTCGTTGGTATCGCTCACCAGAGATCCGGTTACTGGGACGGGTAGGATGGATGCCAGATTTGAACAGGGACTCGCTGGCATAAATGTTCCCTACCCCGACGACGGTTTTACTGTCCATAATCAGTTGTTTAACAGGAATACGGCGACTGCTCCCCCGGCTGTGCAGATACTCCCCACTGAATTCATCTGCTAAAGGCTCCGGGCCCAGGTTGGCGATCAGTGGGTGTTGGGTTGGTGGTTTGTCGGTCCAGAGTACCGCACCAAATCGGCGGGGGTCCCTAAGTCTGAGCTGCTTTCCACTACTGAGTTGCAGGTCGAAGTGGTCATGTTTTTGTGCAGGGCTTGACGGATCGACAATGCGTAGACTGCCTGACATACCCAAATGTAGGATCAGGGTGCCATGATGAAAGCTCAACAGCAGGTATTTACCTCGTCTGGCTACCGCGAGCAGCTTGCGGCCAGTAAGTAGCTGGGGCAGCTCTTCAGGAATAGGCCAGCGAAGTCGGGGATGACGAATCACTACTTGTTTGACCCGTTTGCCGGTGATGTGGGGAGAGATACCGAGACGTGTTGTCTCCACTTCGGGAAGTTCAGGCATCCCGACTCTCCAGCCAGGCATCAATGGGAGCGATCAGATGGTGCTGGAATCCGTTACCGATCAGATGAATCTCACCCCTGTGCAATACATACCGCCAGCCATTGATCGGGTCGGTTGTGCCAAATGAAAACTGCGTCTGGTTAAGGCGTAGTATCAGGTTGGGTTGATCCAATCCGAAAGGTTTGAGTTCTGCTGGGGCGGGGAAATGACGAAGGCTTTCTGTTCGGCAGATCTCCAGAAGTTGTTTGACTCTTGAGTTGATTCCAGCACGTTCTCCTATCATCCACTGATCCCCGGTAAGTGTCATGGTGATGGTCTCTCTTGCTGGGCCGCTGAGTTCTACTCTGGTGATCTGTTGCGGTAAGAGTTGGCTGAGAGGGGTTACAGCTGCAGGTTGCGACCACCACACCACTGCTGTCAGGAGGCCGATGACAAGTAATAAGGTCAGGTTGGTTCGCAGCTGGCGTTGCATGTTATCCGTGTGGAATCAGTTATTCGGCTTTGGTAGACCCTAGGCTGTTGCCGGGCTACCTGCATCTTCACTCAGGAACAGGTGAAGATGATTTTTTGATCTTATATTCAGGTCTGAGAGTGTAGTTCATTCGCAAACTCGAACCAAACAGAGTCATTCAGACCTAAGCGCGATTTCGACGCCACATCATCAAACCACCGAACAACAGTAACAGAATTGGTGCGACGATGAGAGAGCCGAAACCAATCACTCCGATAGCAAGTTGAGAGAGGTGCAACTCCCGGTCACTGGCTTCAGTTACTGGAATACCTATCAGCTGGTCATCACCGACAAGCCAACGACTGATGGTCAGCCCCAGATCCAGGTTGCCGGCATTGCTGAGAAAACTATTGGATAGAAAGTCACCATCGCCAATGACCAGGATGCGCTGCTGTTGATCATCAAGCTGTCGAGTGAGCGTCACACCGAGCGTTAATGGCCCCGGTTCCTCGCCTGACAGTGGGTTGCGTTCGATTTCACCCTGGAGTGATCCTGTTTCGTTCCAGCTCCTCTCCTGCGTCTGCAGGATAGGGGTGGGGGTCCACATGCTCTGTTTTGGAATCTGAAGCGCCGCAGCCTGAGGAAACAGGGTCAGCAGGTTGAATCCTTGCATGGCCTTGTGATCAGGATATCTGGGTACCAGGGCAATCGCTGGGTTATCGATGCCAAGCTCTTTCACATTGGCATCAACAATAGTACCAGGAAGCTGTTTTATACCAGTCAGCTGTCGCATCAGTGAGTCGCCAACCTGACTCTCAGGTTCACTAAGCAGCAGCAGGTTGCCGCCTTTTGCCAGATAGCTCCTGAGGCGCGCAATCTCGACAGCGAGCAAGGCTCTTTGTGGTGAAGCTATAATCAGTAAAGCCGTATTGTCGGGCGGGGTTGGCGTGGTGGCCAGGTCAATGCCGATCACCTGATAACCCTGCTGTTTCAGGGTGGCGCCAAAGTCACCGAGATCATGATTGGCCTTGCCCAGCAGGTCGCGCTCGCCATGGCCTGTCAATCCGGCAACCCAGCGTCTATCTGTCTGCCCCAGTCGCAATACAGCGTTGGTAAATTGCTCCTCATCCAGTCGCTGTATACGCTCTTCCCGCTGGTTGTAACTGAGCAGGATCTCTCCTGAGAGGCTGATCCCCTGCCGGCGGGTCTGATCGGGGTGGCGCAGGGGATCTATAAAAGTCAGTTCGATATCTGGTTTCAGGTATTGGTAACGGCCGATAAAGCGACGAACCTGATCACGCAGCTTAGTGGTTTCCGGTACATAGGCTATAACGGTCAGGGGGCCAGGGGTGCGTTGAATGGTCTCAATGCTGACCGGACTGAGACTGTTGCTCCCCTGGTGGGTCAAATCCCAATGAAAATCGTATCGACCACTCAGCCAGGCCAGTAGTATCAGGATGATCAGCATCAGCAGATAAAACAGCAGGTCGTTGAATCCTATCTTTAGCCAGCCCATCATCCCCTCCGCAGTCTGTCCAGTCTGTGTAGGGCCAGTCCCAGAAAGAACAGGGCCAGAAGCAGGAAATAGGACAAATCACTGAGGCGAACCAGCCCCAGTTGAAGATCCAGGTAGTGTGAGGGCCACGCCAGCCAATGTATGAAACTACTGCCATCTGTCTGTTGATCCAACAGGGAAATCAACATCAACAAGCCATAGCTTCCAGCTGCAGCAACCCCAGGATTGTCACTCAAGGTGGAAAAATAGAGCCCAATAGCCGTGAAGCTGGCACTCAACAACAACAGGCCGATGGCGGCGGCCATAAGTAGCCCGAGATCAAGTCGTGTACCTCCGGAAAGGCTTAGGCTGAGTAACAGCGGTATTGCGACGATAAGAGCGAGAAACAGCAGCACGCCAAAAAATTTACCGAGGAGGATGTTGCTGTTAGAAAGTGGTGCGCTGCTCAATAGTGCATAGCTTCCAATGCGGAATGAATCACTGAAAGTGCGGGCGGTAAGTATCGGCGTGATGATCAGAATCAGAACTGCAGTCAGTCCATACAGCTGCAGGCTGAGGTGGTGACTGAGACCCAGTTTCCTATGCTCTGTCTGCATGCCGCTGAAGGATTCCAGGGTGCCGAGAAACTGCCAGCTGAGCAGACATAAGCAGAGCGCGAGCAAACTCCAGGCAAGGGGGGTGCGCATCAATCGCCGCCACTCAATCGAGGCAAGAGGCCAGCTCATTGAGCGCCTCCTGTGGTGGCTTGCAGGAAAAGCTGCTCCAGACTGCGGGTTTCGGGGGATAGCTCACATACTTGCCAGCCTCGGCTAAGTATCTGTTGCAGACACTCACTGGGCCGGCACCCCTGCTCGAGGGTTATCAGAAAATAGTCAGTGTGTAACTGCTCGGCAGAGGCAATTGCCGGTAGTGCTGCGATTTCAGACTCCAGGGGATTTTGTTCAAGGCCCAGTCGGTAGTAGGACTGATCGGCTGGCGTGATCTCTCCGCTATAGACGGTTTTGCCCTGCTGCAGGATAACCACCCGGTTACAGGTGGCTTGAATCTCCGGCAGGATATGGCTGGAGAGAATGACAGCCTTGTCAGTGGCCAGTGTGCGGATCAATTCCCGCAATTGACGGATCTGAGCCGGGTCCAGACCATCGCTCGGCTCATCGAGAATGAGCAGCCTGGGGTCATGAATAATGGCTTGTGCCAGGCCAACCCGCTGCTGATAGCCTTTGGAGAGTTTACGGATTAATCGTTTGCCATACTCTTCCAGTCCACACTGTTGTTTGGTCGATTGTTTAGCCTCTTCTATCTGTTTTCGTTTCAGGCCATGAAGCCTCGCGCAATCAGCAAGGAACTCATCGACGGTCTGATCGGGGTGAAGTGGAGGACGCTCAGGCAGGTAGCCGATTTGCCTTTTGGCTTGCTGTGGCTGCTCAAGTAGATCAAAGCCGCAGATCTCCACTGAGCCACCACTCGCAGCAAGATCACCACAAATCATGCGCATGATGGTCGATTTACCAGCACCATTGGGACCCAGCAGTCCAAGGATGTCTCCTTTGGAGAGTTGCAGGTCGAGAGGTTCGACAATCTGAACTTGATTAAAGCTTCTGCAAAGCTGGTTGGTTGAGAGGAGGTTCAGCATTGTTGATAAAGGTGGACGGGCAGTACTCAAGCTGTTGTGGAATAGATAAAAAAGTCGTTGCAGAAGCCCGCCAAACATATCACTCTTGGCTCGCTATGCAAGGCCTGTGATTGGAACCAATCCGCATTTCTCGATAGGTTTGAACGTCTTAACCGATAAATTCATGGTTAACAACGTCTAAAAACAGGTCGCAGAATAACTGACTCTCGGCATAGCTATCAATATTTGCCGGAATAGAAAATGACAAAGCTGGATCAACAAGCCTCATTTCCTGTGTTGCTGGGCGTCGATACTGGCGGCACATTCACCGATTTTGTGTTGCTCAAGGATCGTAAAATAGAAATTCACAAGGTGCTCTCAACACCTGAGGCACCAGAGCGGGCGATACTGCAGGGGATTCAAGAGCTGCAACTGGAAGCAGACGGTCTGGTTTTGGTACATGGCTCCACTGTTGCCACCAATGCAGCACTGGAGGGAAAAGGGGTTCGTACCCTCTATATTGGTAACCGTGGACTGGCTGACCTGTTGACCATTGGTCGTCAGGCGCGTCAGGCGCTCTACAACCTGCAGCCTGATGCTATCGCGCCACCAGTGCCATCTGAGTACTGTCTTGAGACTGGGGGGCGTCTGGGAGGTGATGGGCAGGTTATTGAGCCTCTGAGTAAGAATGATCTTGCCTGCCTGAAAGCAGAAATAGATCGGCTCAACCCGCAGGCTGTCGCCATCAACCTCTTATTCAGCTACCTGGATGATAGTTTTGAGCGGCAGATCGAGTCTCTGGTATCAGGGGATGTTTTCTGCTCCCGCTCCTCCGAAGTGCTCCCTGCCAGTGGGGAGTATGAACGGGGCATTGCTACCTGGCTCAATAGCTGGGTAGGTCCGTTGGTGGCAGGATATCTCAAACGCCTCAGTTGCGGATTGCCGGGAACCCGTCTCTCAGTGATGCAAAGTTCAGGTGAGGCAATTGCTGCGGAGCAAGCGGCGCGTCAGGCAGTACGTATGCTGTTGTCAGGGCCTGCCGGTGGTCTGGTCGGTGCTGGATTTATAGCCGCAGAGTCTGGACGTAGTCGACTGCTGACTCTGGATATGGGGGGAACCTCCACTGATGTGGCCTTGATCGATGGTGCTCCCCGTCTTACCCGTGAAGGTCGTATCGGCCCCTGGCCGGTGGCTGTACCGATGGTTGATATGCATACCATTGGTGCTGGTGGGGGCTCAATAGCTCGGTTGGATGCCGGAGGCATGCTGTTGGTGGGCCCGGAGTCGGCTGGTGCAGATCCGGGGCCAGCCTGTTATGCAAGAGGCGGCAGAGAGGCCACTGTAACCGACGCCAACCTGCTACTGGGGCGATTGCGGGAGGATGCCTTTCTTGGGGGGCGAATGAGACTGCAGCGGCAGGCAGCCGAAGAGGCGGTTGGGCGATTGGCGCAGCAGATGGCACTGCCAATAGAGACCGTCGCGGAAGGGATTATCCGTGTGGCCAATGAGCATATGGCTCATGCCTTACGGGTTACATCAGTTCAACGTGGTGTAGACCCCAGAGACTACACACTGGTCTCCTTTGGCGGAGCAGGGGGGCTACACGTTTGCGCCTTGGCTGATGCATTGGCAATGAGATCGGCTTTAGTACCTGTAAATGCCGGGGTGCTCTCTGCTCTGGGTATGCTGGCTACTAAACCGGGGCGACAGCTGGTAAGAACCCGACTGGGGCTGCTGGATTCACTGGACGATAAGTCGATCAATGAGGCGTTGTCAGAACTTGCTGCAGAAGGCAGGAGGGGGCTGCTGCAAGAGGGTATGAGTCAGCAAGAGATTGAGCAGGCTTACTCGGTCGATTTACGTTATCTCGGCCAGTCTTACACCCTCAATGTGCCCTGGGAGAGCCAGATCCAGGCTGAGCGGGAGTTTCATGCCCTACACAAGTCCAGATATGGACATCAAATGGATGGCAGCGTCGAATTGGTCAATTTAAGAGTGGCGCTGCACGGCGCTCAGGCCGATATTGTGCTGCCAGGCGTTGCCACAACTCAACCTGCTGAGCCAGTTGAGCTGTTGAGTCTGTCAGGTGAAGATACTCCAGTTCCCTGTTATGAGAGAGAGGCGTTGGCTGATGAGCAGTCTATCGAAGGGCCCGCCTTGATTGTTGAGATGGCTTCCACCACTTGGCTGGCGCGAGGCTGGCAGTGTGTGGTTGATCGGTCAGGGAACCTGATGTTGCATCGGGTTTAAGTCAATGGATGACCTTAGCCATAGAGAAGCTTTTTACTCTTGGTTAGGAATCTCTGGCATAAAAAAACCCGCCGGTGTGGCGGGCTTTTCCAGGGATAGTGCAAGATCTATTTGATCTTGGACTCCTTGTACATCACGTGCTTACGAACCTTAGGATCGAACTTCTTGATCTCCATCTTTCCCGGCTGATTACGCTTGTTTTTGGTTGTGGTGTAAAAATGTCCAGTCCCGGCGCTCGAGACAAGTTTGATTTTATCACGCATGACTCAATGCTCCTTGATTAGACTTTTTCGCCACGGGCGCGAATTTCAGATAAAACCGAGTCGATACCCTTTTTATCAATGATGCGCATACCTTTGGAGGTAAGGCGCAGACGAACCCAACGGTTCTCACTTTCAACCCAGAACCGATGCGTATGCAGGTTGGGGAGAAAACGGCGCTTGGTTTTGTTGTGCGCATGGGAAACGTTGTTTCCCGAGACCGGGCGCTTGCCGGTTACTTGGCAGACTTTTGACATAGTCAAAACCTCAAAAATTGTTATCCCTGGGGGCGAAAGGCGCGTATTTATATCAGAGTGCAGACTATGAATCAAGGGAATTTGGATTTGATTCTCTCAGATCATTCCCCGCTCAGCCAATGAGGCCGGCTCTCCATCGCCAATGATAATGTGATCAAGCACCCGAATGTCCACTAGAGCCAGAGCGCTTTTCAGCTGTTCTGTAATTGCTCTGTCGGCACGACTGGGTTCGACAATACCGGAAGGGTGGTTATGGGCAAAGATCAGCGCGGCTGCATTGTGTTGAAGTGCGCGTTTGACTACTTCTCTGGGATGCACGCTGGCACCATCGATGGTGCCGCGAAACAGCTCTTCATAACAGATAACCCGATGATGGTTATCTAGAAACAGGCAGGCAAAAACCTCATAGGGATAGTGGCGTAGCTTGCTGTGCAGATAATGCTGGGTTTGTTGAGGATTGGTCAGACTGTCGCTGTGTTGTAGCTGTTCATGAAGATAACGCCTCGAAATCTCAAGGGCTGCCTGAATCTGAGTGAATTTGGCCACTCCCATTCCCTTGGCCTGACAAAACCGGGATTGGTCTGCCCTTAACAGTGCGCCAAGGCTTCCAAACTCAGACAACAAGTTGCGAGCAAGATCAACGGCGGTTATACCTTTGACACCAGTACGTAAAAAAATTGCCAGTAGCTCTGCATCGGAGAGTGTAGCCGGGCCTTTCTGGAGTAACTTCTCCCGTGGACGCTCGTCATCTGGCCAGTCTGTGATCGCCATATTTTAAGACCTCCCTGTCTCATGTTTGACCGAGAAGAGATCATAGCCTGTTTTGTTGTCAGGGACATCTAAAGCAAATTTGTTAACATTTTCAGGCCCAGGGGTTACTCTTGGTGGGATGAGCGAATGGTGTGGACATAACTGATGAGCAGTCTGGCAAATAAAAAAATCCTGCTAGGCGTTACTGGTGGAATTGCAGCCTATAAAAGCGCACTACTCCTGCGCGAACTGCAAAGAGCTGGGGCTGAGGTGCGAGTCGTGATGACGGCATCGGCCCAGGCATTTGTCACACCGCTGACCTTTCAGGCACTCTCCGGACAGCCGGTTCATACCGAGCTGCTCGATTCCGTTCAGGAATCGGCCATGGATCATATCTCACTGGCACGCTGGGCGGATCTGGTGTTGGTGGCGCCGGCAACGGCAAATTTTTTAGCAAAAATGTCGACAGGTCTGGCAGATGATCTATTGACCACGATCTGTTTAGCTACCATCGCGCCGATAGCACTGGCGCCGGCAATGAATCAGCAGATGTGGCTCAACCCTGCAACTCAGGAGAATGTAAAGAGACTTACAGCTCGTGGGGTGCATAGCTGGGGGCCGGATTCTGGAGAGCAGGCTTGTGGTGAAACCGGGCCAGGGCGAATGCTTGAGCCAGAGCAGTTGATGGCGCTGGCACAAGCGTTCTTTGAAGTGGGTTCACTGATTGGTGTTCATGTGCTCATGACAGCTGGATCGACTCGGGAGCCGATCGATCCGGTGCGGTATATCGGTAATCGCAGCTCGGGGAAAATGGGTTACGCACTGGCCGAAGCGCTTAAAGCACAAGGTGCTGAAGTAACCCTTGTAAGTGGTCCTGTTGCATTGGCAGTGCCGCCAGGTGTGAACTGTGTCAACGTTGAGCGAGCGGAGGAGATGCGAGCTGAAGTCATGTCATATGTGACCGATTCGGATATCTTCATTGGGGTCGCTGCTGTTGCAGATTACCGCCCTAGCAGCGTTGCTCATGATAAAATTAAGAAAAATAAAGAGATAGTTACACTGGAACTTGTAAAAAATCCAGATATACTCGCTGAAGTAGCCAGTCTTGATGAGCCTCCATTTTGTGTCGGTTTTGCCGCTGAGACAAACGATGTGGAGGCCTATGCAGAGGCAAAACGACAGACCAAAGGAGTGGAAATGATTGCAGCCAACAAAGTTGGTGCCAAGGAAGGGGGGTTTGAGTCAGATCAAAACGAACTACTGTTGTTGTGGGAAGGGGGACGAGAAGTCTTACCCATGATGTCAAAACATCAGTTGGCACAACAACTCGTAGCGAGAATTTCAGAACGATATCATGCAACAACGCAACAATAGTATTCACGACTCTTATCAGGGTGAAATATTTTGCTGTCTGAATCTCTTTCACGGGGTAGTCAATTGAGACCTGCACACTATGCTGGCATCAATTATCGTACTGAAACTCGGGCTGATTGAACTTGTTTTGACAACTATTGTTTTTCATGTCTGAAGATACCGGGTGGGCTGAAATAACTCAGCTTTGTTGTTAGGGGCCAAGGTTTGGCATGATAATCTGCTTGGTGGTTTAGGTCGTTCTGTAAGGCATTGATATCTAAGATTGTTGTCATGATAGAGCTGTAGATGACGAAGAGCATCTGCCTGGGTAGTGATAGAATTCAGGGTTTATTATGGGTTTTGCAAAAAAGAATGGGGACCAGATGGCTAAGCAAGGGAGTGGGCGCACAATTCGCGGTTATTGGATGATTGGGGTGTTTGGCTTATTGATCCTGGTCGTCGCCGCTTGGGCTGCTGATTACTACCTGGCCCAAAATGCGAAGCAGGCCAATCAGCAGTTTCATACCAAAGCCGTAGCCCAAACCCTGGCAGAGGCTGTCAGTGCTGGAATTCAGCAGCAAATCGATTTGATCAGAGGGTTGGCCAGTCAGGTTGGAACCTCTGCGCTGTTTGACTTGAATGACCCTGAGAAATTACTGCGTGAACAACAAAGACTGACCGATTTAGTACCTGGCGCACTGCAGGTTCGTCTTCTGCCTGTAGGTGTAAGTGAGCCGGATAAGAGTATCTCTCCCCACATGGGGTATGCGTCACTGCAACTGCTGAGGCAGGCTGAAACCAGTGATCAGTCGCTCCCAGCTGAACTGCATCAGTATGGTACGGCTCACCAGCATATTGCTATTGCAGCTGCGATCCGTGGGCCAGCAGGCCAGATTAAAGGGGTCATTCACGCCTCCTTTCCAAGCAAAGAGTTCCAAAAGTTACTGGATAGTGCCGGCAGCACAGTAGGGCGTATCGAGTGGCAACAGGTAATTTCTGGTAAAGCGCCTTTATCGCTTGCCGGATCGGGATTGTTGGCAGCAGCAGGTATACAGTCGGATGGTGTGATTTCTATTCCTGGATCAATTTGGCAGATCGCCTATTGGAGCAGTACCGGGGCTGTGCTCGATCCTCTAAAGATCGGAATGCAGATTGCTCCCGGTGCGTTGCTGTTTCTTTTTACCGCTTTGCTGTTATTGATGCTTTCCAAACAGATGACCAAAGCATTAAAAGCGGATCAACACAGCATACTCTCTCTGGTAGAAGCGCTGGTGGTGGGTCGTCCACCTAAATCCCAATTGGCGCAACTCAGTGATCTCCAGCCAACCTTGGATGTAATGGAGCATCAGATAAGAGAATATCGTAGCACGCAGGCCGGAAAGGCGACCACCAAACGAGGGAGTGCTACTGATGACAAGCCAGGAATGGGGATCTCTGTTGAAGAGGGTGTTCCTGTAATTCATGATCCAGCCGATTCTGAGACATTGATCCGTTCAGTTGATCTCTCGCCAACAATTTTTCGTGCGTATGATATCCGTGGTGTTGTGGATGAAGTTCTGACAGAGGAAGCCGTTGCGGTGCTTGGTCAGGGTATTGGCAGCGAGATTTATGAGCAGGGACATAGCGCAGTAATTGTAGGTCGGGATGCGCGTAGATCGAGTGAAAGCCTTCAAAGTTCTCTCATTCAAGGACTTCAGGCCAGTGGCCGGGATGTGATTGACCTGGGACTGGTGCCAACGCCACTGGTCCATTTTGCTGCCCACGAACTCGATGCGGAGTGTGGGGTTATAGTGACCGGCAGTCACAATCCACCTCAATACAATGGTTTGAAAATGGTAATCGGGCGTGAGAGCCCCTCTCCAGAGGAGATCCAAAATCTCCGTCGTCGTATCGATGCTGATCAATTGCTGGTGGGTGAAGGATCTTTTGATTCCAGGGATATCATAGAAGACTATATTGAGAGAGTGCTCTCGGATGTGCGAATGGGGCAAACCCTCAAGGTAGTGGTTGACTGTGGGAATGGTGCTGCATCTGTAGTTGCACCAGAGCTCTATCGCCAGCTTGGTTGTGAAGTAGTGGAGCTCTATTGTGATGTCGATGGTGATTTTCCCAATCACCATCCCGATCCGGGCGACCCGAAAAATATGGCTGATTTGCAGAAGGCTGTTGTAGAACACCAGGCTGCATTAGGTCTGGCGTTCGATGGTGACGGAGATCGCTTGGGAGTTGTTGACTCATCGGGGAATATCATCTGGCCTGATCGTCTGCTGATGTATTTGGCAATCGATGTGCTGACCCGTGAGCCCGGTGGTGACATTATTTACGATGTGAAGTGCAGCCGTCATCTGGCAAATATCGTACTCTCCAATGGCGGTCGTCCCTTAATGTGGAAGAGTGGCCACTCCATGCTGAAGGCCAAGATGAAAGAGACCCATGCACTGTTGGCTGGGGAGTTCAGTGGCCATATTATTTTTTCCGAACGTTGGTACGGATTTGATGATGGTATATATGCTGGGGCACGCTTGCTTGAGATTCTCTCTCTGGATTATCGTACCAGTGCAGAAGTATTTGCTGAGCTTCCCGATAGTCTATCGACGCCTGAATTTGTTGTACGCCTTGATGAGGGGTATGCCGAGACAGTGATGGAAGCACTCGATCTGTTGCCTGACATGCCAGGAGCCAGAATGGTCAAGATAGACGGTTTAAGGGCTGAATTTGAACAGGGGTGGGGCTTGGTGAGAGCGTCGAATACCTCTCCGGCACTGCTGTTCCGTTTTGAGGCAGAGACTGAAGATGGGTTGGCAGAGGTGCAGTCCATCTTCCGTGATATGCTTAATAAAGTCGATCCACACCTTGAGTTGCCATTCTAAGCGGTGTGTATCAGGCTACTTTGTATAGATAGTTAAACCTTCCTCACTGAGTTGTCACCAAAAGATGAGTCTAACAGCTGAACAGGCGCAGAATATTGCCCACGTATTAACCTCAGCCCTCCCCTATATCCAGCGATTTAGTGGTAAAACCCTGGTCATTAAATATGGCGGTAACGCCATGGTCGACGAGGCTTTAAAAAACAGTTTTGCCATGGATGTGGTGTTGATGAAGCTGGTTGGGGTTAATCCTGTGGTTGTGCATGGCGGCGGTCCACAGATTGCCGATCTACTGGGGCGGTTGGGCAAGAATTCTGAGTTTGTTCAGGGGATGCGAGTCACCGACAGCGAAACCATGGACGTTGTAGAGATGGTGCTGGGTGGATTGGTGAATAAAGACATCGTTAGTCTGATCAACCGTGCTGGTGGCTCGGCTGTGGGGCTGACAGGTAAGGATGGTGATCTGATCCACGCAAAAAAAATGGTGATCAGCCGCGTCGGGCCTGAGTTGGATGTTCCTGAAATCATCGATATTGGGCATGTTGGTGAGGTGGAGAGCATTGATGTGAGTGTGGTCGATATGTTGATACAGGGTGACTTTATTCCTGTAATCGCACCCATCGGTGTCGGCAAGGACGGCCACTCCTATAATATCAATGCAGACCTGGTTGCTGGTAAGGTCGCAGAGGTTATGCAGGCAGAGAAGTTGATACTCCTGACCAACACCCGGGGATTGCTTGATAAGGACGGTGGTCTGCTGACAGGTCTCTCTGCTGAAAGGGTCGATGAATTGATTGATGATGGGACTATTCACGGCGGCATGCTGCCTAAAATTGCCACGGCTCTGGAAGCGGTGAAAGCGGGAGTGGGAAGCTCTCATATCATTGATGGACGCGTACCCCATGCAGTTTTACTTGAGCTGTTCACGGATGAGGGTGTGGGTACCTTGATTCGGCGTAGATGATGACAAAAGAGAAGAAGGCGCCTCGTAGGCAATTGATTCTCGAGGCACTGGCTCGTGAACTTGAGCAGAACCCTGGGGAGAGGATTACAACTGCTTCTCTGAGTAAGGCGGTTGGTGTTTCTGAGGCGGCACTCTATCGTCATTTTGCAAGCAAAGCCAAGATGTTCGAAGGATTGATTGATTTCGCTGAAGAGAGTGTCTTTATTCGCATCAATCAGATTCTCAAAGAACATTCAGATGCACAAACCCGATGTGCACGAATTCTCTACCTGTTATTGGTTTTCTCCGAACGGAATCCAGGTATAACCAGAGTTTTACTTGGTGATGTTCTGGTGGGTGAGACAGAGCGCCTGTTGGCTCGTGTCGGGCAGTTTTTTGATCGCTTCGAGACACAGCTAAAACAGGTTCTGAGAGAAGGAGAGATGAGGAGTGAAGGGAGGCCTCATGCATTGGATAGCGCAATTTCTGCCAATATGATGACCTGTCTTGTAGAGGGGTTGCTGCACCAATATCTGCGTAGTCGATTTAAGGCATCACCACTGCAGCATTGGGAGATTCAGTGGCGGCTTCTATCAGCAACCCTGTTTCCAGATAGTTAACGGCCATCAGGGGTTTGCTGGTCAGCATTCAGCCATATTCCATCAAAGTATACTCCACACCAGAATATCACTCTGCCAGCTATTGGGTGAGTGCTTTCTGAAACCCTTCTTTTATTTTCAATACCTTTGATGTTTTCTTGCATCGGATACTATTTGCCGGATCAGCTTTGCATTGTAGATCCATGAAAATCACAGTGCTGCCCTTTTGTGGATCCTCAATACGGGACATGGAGATGCTGATATCGCCATCATTGACAGGCTCGCCAGCAATCACAATGTTTTTGCCATCGATTTTGATTGCTGTGGTGCTGTGCTTTTTAAGATACTGCTTGGCCAATATCCAGGGTTTGTCACAGGACTTGTCATCCTGGCAATCGTAGACATTTTGAAGTGCGTCACTGAAGGTTGACTCGGCCTCTTTGATAGGATTGTTGCTGGCACTCAGCTTTTTCAATTCACGAAAGCGCTTCAGGTCCTGGGCGAATGATTGCCGTATACGGTTTTTATGGTGTTCTCGATCGATAATTGAGCTGTAGGCATCCTTTAAAGCCTGCCGTTTGATCTCGATATCATTCTGCATCTTTGCTGAGACAGGTTTTCCGCTCAATTCTCTCTGCGCGGCATGCTGTTGCATGTCATCAAGAGTCGATTTGAGACGTTTGATATTCGAATGGGTTACCCTGATGTGCGTGTCTACAGCCTGTAGTTGCCCATTACGGGTCATCAGAATATCATCTTCAGTGCGGAAGGAGCGTAACAGCACATTATCAAGGGCCTGCTGTTTTTCCAGTACCCTCTGTCGCTCCAGACGCAGCCGCTCCTCTTCGCGCTCCTGCCTGAGTTCCTCGGCAGTTTTAGCCGCGTCCACCTTTTGTACCGTGATGCCATGCTCATCTAAATGAGAGCGTGCCCGATGTGTCTCTGTTGGTGGTAATTTGTCGGAATAGTGGGTGCGCCCTTCGTCATCCGTCCATTTGTAAAGCTTCCCTGCAAAACAATTTAGGGGTAAGACGCTGCATAAAAGGATAACTGTACAGATATTTCTCAAACCCATGCTCGCTTATGACTCTAATTTCGCCGATTACACTTAAAGATCGATTATACTTCGGGAGTTACCTCATAAGATAGCTGGTTTGTGGAACAGTTCACCCTTTTCATTATTTCTATTCTGGCAAATCTCTTCTCCGCCTTCTCTGGTGGCGGTGCGGGATTGGTGCAATTGCCTGCATTAATCTTCCTTGGATTACCTTTCGGTATCGCTTTAGCGACCCATAAAGTGGCCTCTGTGGCGCTGGGGATTGGCGCCACTATACGACATCTGCGCGAGGGTGGGCTGGAGCGCCAGTTTGTGATCTTTATGCTCGCTGCCGGTATACCTGGCGTCATTCTTGGCGCCAGTCTAATTCTGCAGATACCGGATCGGATCGCCGAAGTCTCCCTTGGAATACTCACCCTGGGGTTGAGTCTCTACTCTTTTCTAAGTCCTCAGCTGGGGCAGGAGTACAAGGCAATTCATCGTGACCGGATAGGGATGATCGCCGGGGGAGTGGGGTTGTTCCTGATTGGTGTGCTGAACGGCTCTCTCACTTCTGGCACAGGTCTGTTTGTTACGCTCTGGCTAGTGCGCTGGTATGGGCTCGACTACCAGCGTGCAGTAGCGCACACCTTGGTCCTGGTTGGGGTGTTTTGGAATGGCAGTGGGGCCATTACTTTAGGGCTTCTGGGGGAGATACGTTGGCAGTGGTTGCCTGTTCTGATTGCTGGATCGTTGATTGGTGGCTATTTCGGAGCACACCTCTCAATTGCTAAAGGGAATAGATGGATCAAAAGGGGGTTTGAAATTGTCACCCTCCTCGTTGGATTGAAGCTTATTTATGGATAGTAGCTCCCGGCACTTGAAGCGGAGTAGATCGAGTGCCGGGTGGTGAGGAATCTCGAGCTTGAAGCTAAAAAAATCAGTTGACCGCGCCATTCCAGTGCTGTGATCTGATTTTTGAGGAAAACGGCTTCGACGGTGATGGTTACCTTTTGGGTGAATCACACTGCCCAACTGATCTCTTGAGGTTGAAGCAAACCGGATTGCAGATTATGCGACCCCGTAATTCTCACGATAGGCTTGAATACGCTGCAGAGCCTCCTTGTCATCATCCTTCTGACTGAGGTATTCGATCAGCTGTTCAAGCTTGACTATGGCACTGACAGGCATGCCGTAATCACTCTCGACTTCCTGTATGGCCGATCTCTCCCCCTGTCCCCGCTCTTGTCGGTCCAGGGCGATAACAACCCCGGCGGGGATGGCACTTTCGCACTTGATGATCTCCACTGATTCACGCACTGAAGTGCCTGCAGAGATGACATCATCGATGATCATTATTCTGCCTTCCAGGGCATGTCCGACAATCACACCACCCTCGCCATGATCTTTAGCCTCTTTGCGATTGAAGGCATAGGGCAGATCCAGACCATGATGGTCATGCAGCGCAGCAGCAGTTACTGCAGCCAATGGAATGCCTTTGTAGGCTGGGCCGTAGAGTACATCGAATTCGATTCCGGAATCGACTATAGCCTGGGCATAGTATCGTCCCAATCGTGCCAGACTGGCACCGGTATTGAAGAGTCCAGCGTTGAAGAAATAGGGGCTGACCCGGCCGGATTTCAGCGTGAACTCGCCAAACCGAAGTACCCCGACGTCGAGGGCGAAGTCAAGAAATTCCCGTTGATAATCCTGCATGATCGAATACCTGTTTAAAGAGAGGTGCGCATTGTAACCTCCCGCCACCTAAATAGTCATCAGAGCATACAATTTGGGCTTTGAGCCGACAGGGTGTTCACCGGACTCGAATGGGACTATTGACCAACAGAAGCATATAATGCCCGATCATTTCACGATTAGAGGTATCCGTGTCAACAGCCAGCAGGTTATCCAATTGGCGCCAAACATTGTCAGTCTATTGGCAGCCGGGCGTTCGCAATATGCTCTTTTTGGGGTTTTCAGCCGGATTGCCCCTGTTGCTGGTTTTCGGGACCCTCTCCTTTTGGCTGCGAGAGGCTGGCGTCGCCCGCTCCACCATTGGCTTTTTGAGCTGGGTGGCTCTGGCATATGGCTTCAAGTGGATCTGGGCTCCATTGGTCGATCGTATGCAATTACCCTGGCTGACGAGACGTTTGGGGCGTCGTCGGGGATGGATGATTTTTGCCCAGATGATGGTGATCCTGGGGCTTTGTGGATTGGCCTTCTCTGATCCGCTACAAGGATTAGGCTCATTTGCTCTGTTTGCGCTGTTGGTGGCTTTTTCTTCCGCTACCCAGGATATCGCCATCGATGCCTACCGTATCGAATCGGCTGAGGTAAAGTTTCAGGGGTATATGGCTGCAAACTACATGATCGGCTATCGCTTGGCGATGATCGTCAGTGGTGGTGGTGCCCTGGGTATTGCGAATTGGGTTGCACCAACTGAGACTGGCTATCATCTTGCTGCCTGGACCCTGGCCTATCTGAGTATGGCACTGTTGATGTTAGTGGGTGTGGCGACAGTTTTGCTGATATCAGAACCGGATGTGCATCCCGATAGGGCTACCTTAGAGCAGGAGGCCAAAGTTGAGGAGGCCCTGGGGCAACAAACCTGGCTACCTGAACCGCTGCGTCGATTCATGACCTGGTTTTCCGATGCGGTAGTCAGTCCATTTGTCGATTTTATCAGGCGTTACCAATGGCAGGCTCTATTGTTACTGGCCCTGATTGCCACCTACCGGATTTCAGATATTGTGCTAGGGGTTATCTCGAGCGTTTTCTATGTTGATCTGGGTTTCAGTAAGGGTGAGGTTGGTCTGGTTGTCGGTGTGTTTGGCGTGGTAATGACCTTGGTTGGCGCTGTTCTTGGGGGTACGTTGGTTGCTCGTTTCAGTGTGATGCCAATCTTACTTATTGGTGGGATATTGGCAGCGGCAACCAATCTCCTTTTTGCCTGGTTAGCTGAGGTTGGATATAACCTCTTCTTTTTGACCCTGGTGATCTCTGCAGATAATCTGAGCGCCGGCTTGGCAACTGCTGCATTTGTTGCCTATCTTTCAAGTTTGACCAATGTCGCCTATTCGGCAACCCAGTATGCGCTATTCAGCTCAGTAATGTTGTTATTGCCAAAATTCCTGGGAGGCTTTTCCGGCGTGATGGTGGATAGTTTTGGTTATCCTGCATTCTTTCTGATTACCGCTTCAATCGGAGTGCCTGTCATATTCCTGATTCTATTGGCAATGCGATATGTACCTGTGCCCAGATCGAAGCATAATCCCGGATAATGTGTCAATTTTTTGAGGTTAACTGCAATGTGCTCTGAAATACGATCTGATAGTCGCCAGCTGGTGATTCATACAGATGATACTCATATCATTGATAGATCGAGGTTGATTGTCGGGAGCGCAATCCATGGTTGAACCAGGAAGTTATCTGGCTGCATTTGTTGTTGGGCTATTGGGGGGTGGTCATTGTGCCGGTATGTGTGGTGGTATCGTTGGTGCTTTGACATTCGGCCTGCCGGAACAGGTACGGGATAGACTTATACAGACACTGCCTTATCAGGTTGGTTATAACTTGGGTCGTATTACCAGTTATGTCTTGGCTGGTGCGATCATGGGGGGGCTCGGCCTATTACTGGCTCAATTGATGCCGGTCTATGTAGCGCAGCAGGTGTTGTTGGTCGTAGCTGGATTATTCATGATCTTTCTTGGTCTCTATCTAGGTGGTTGGTGGTTAGGTTTGTCTAGAATAGAGCATCTGGGTAACAGTTTATGGAAGCGTATCGAGCCCTTTGCAAGAAAACTGTTACCGGTTAAAACCCCTGCACAAGCTTGGGTTCTGGGTATTGTCTGGGGCTGGATCCCCTGTGGTCTGGTCTACAGTATGTTGATCTGGACTGTTTCATCAGGTGGCATTGTTGAAGGTGCGGGATTGATGTTGGCTTTCGGCTTAGGCACATTGCCAAATCTTTTTGCTATGGGGATGGTTGCAGGTAGCCTGGCGAGATGGCTCAAGGATATTCGGGTTCGCCGTGCAGCAGGATTGACGGTCATCATATTTGGTTTGGTGACCCTATATCGAGCTTTCTAAAAGGTTGAGGCTTTCAGGTTGGGCGAGTAGTCCAGAACCCTTATATTGAGTGTTCTTGATATTCAACCCCTCTCACCCAGAGGGCGAGGGAGTTAGTGGGGTAGCAGCGCTAATCGATATAAAAATCCTGGCTCAATTTGGCGGTATAGAAACGCCGCTCTCCTCTGGGTTGTACCTTTAACTCAAAATTCAGTGTCTCCTGATCAGCGATGCGGAACTCACCGATGTAATAGACGGCATCACCCTCTTTGACCTTACGCATGGGGATGCTGATCAACTGGCCGCGTATATTATTAGCCTTGGCCATTACGATGGCTTCCGATGGTGTACCGGTGGTTCCTTCCTCTGATTTGATGATGCTGACATTCAGCATGCCACGGTACTTACTTCGTTGAATGCCATATTGGCGGGCTACATTGGGCTCCAGTGAAGCACTGGGTATGGCGTTGTGGTGAATGGTATATCCAGGAATGGTGGTACTGTTTTCTGCCCAGACAGGAAGGGTGATGAGTGATACAAACAGCAGTCTGGTAAAAAAATTAAAAACGGACATGTAAACTCCTCCATTATGCCGGTCTGATTGACCGGTCTAGGTTGTGATTGCCCTGGTCAAGGTGAACATCTTTTCTGCCTATGTCAAAGTGGACGATGTCGATCAGAAGAGCAGATAAGCACTCTTCTATGCTTGGGGCATGAACAACAGTTTAGACGATCAAGCCCAGAGCGTGAAGTGGAACTGTATACGGGGTGGGTGTAGGACGCCTGCTGGTTAGTAGATTGCAGGTAAAAGAGCCTGCGGTCGATTAGTCTCTTAAGCGCTGATTAACTTGGTTAATATAAGGCTTGCAGATCGAAGATAATAGCTAATTAAAAGACGACCTACTGCAGTGTCACAAGACAGAGCAGTAGGTTTATTTAGATTAAGACGAACTCTGTTATGCAGCTATCAACCCGCATTTTGTTTAACCAGTGTTGGTTTCTGACGTTTAGCCTGATGCAATGGACGGCTATTGCTTAGTCTGTTGGACATATTGCGTAGTGCTGTCAGCTGTCTGGCCAGTTCGGTATATTGTTCCTGAAGTTCGAGTATGCGGTACTGCAAAGTATTTCGGGACTGGCCGATCTTTTGCAGATTTGTAAGCCGCTTCTCCATCATCTCCTTGTGATCTTTGATCTGCATCACTAAGGGTTCCAGGGTTGAACTGAGCCATCTGTTGATATCTTCGTCAGCCCTTTTAAAGATGTCGTGAGCGCGCTTAACCAATGCAGAGAAAAAACGTTTAACGACAAAGTTCTGTTCCATCATGGCAGTTACAGGGCTATTTCGAAAGATCTCAGCCTCCTGGTGCAGCAGCTCAAGTTCAACACGATATTTCACAATCGAAAACATCTTTGGCTGCACCACGGCAAAACCGTGTTCATTCTGAAATTTTCTGTAGATCGCGCGTATCAGCTTACGGGTCTGTTCGCTTTGGTTGACAACCATAAGCATGGTGCTGCGTGTCTCTTCGAACAGGTTCTTCATCGAACCCTTCATGCCGCTGGTGGTCCAGCTGTTGGTCATCTCTTTGCGGGATTTTTCAATCGTACTTTCCAGGGCTTCAAGGCTGAGGGTTTCAGAGAGCGTGCTGGCCTGCTGTTTCAGCTGCTTGCGGCTCAGCTGGAAAGTTTCTACATCACGGAGATATTGCGCCTGTTCACTGCGGGTCTTCTCCATCAGATTGGTGATCACGTCATCACTCTTATCGCTCAGCTCTTCCAGCTCTTCGAGTTGGTACTTGGTGTCGTTGAGCTTGCCGGAGAGCATGCTGCGGCTGTTGTCGAGCATCTGACCGACATCAGAACTGACCGTATCGAGAATGATCTGTTGTTTGATGTTCAGAACATCCTGACCCAGGTAGTTTTCAAGTTCCAGTAATGCACTCTTTTCAAGTAGCGATGGTTCGCCTTTGATCTTTGCAAGCAGACCTTTCTGAGCAGAGATGGGAAAAACAACTCTTGGTTCAACACCCAGCATCTCAGCTGTATTAGTCTGCTGGTTTCTGATTGCATCATGGATATCTTCATGTTCACGCAAATCATCCCAGAGGGTGTCGATCTTGTTCAATACCACCATCAGGCCTCGCTGGCGGCCACTCTGAAAGCCTTTGATATGGTGCTGCCAGATCTCCATGTCGCTGCGGGTTACGCCAGTGTCAGCGCCAAGTACAAACAGCACTGCCTGAGCGGCAGGTAACATGTTGAGGGTCAGTTCCGGTTCCGTACCGAGTGCATTCAGGCCGGGGGTGTCAAGAATGGTAAGACCCTTCTTCAGCATCGGATTGGGGAAGCTGATCAGGGCATGACGCCATTTTGGAATCTCGACAGTTTCAGGTGGCTGTTTCTGATGGGGGTGCAGGTCAGGATTGTAGAGGCCGAGATGTTTGGCCTCTTCGAGGGTGACCTCTTTTGTCTGGATAACTTCACTCAACGCAGCTTGCATCTGCTCAACGGAGTCGATTTCGAGCGGATAATGAACCCACTGCTTGGTGTCGTGTCTCAGCTGAGAGAGCGTGGTGTCCTGCAGTCGAGTCTCAATGGGCAGCAGACGTACATAGGCTTCGTCCCGCTCGTCATCGTAAAATATCTCAGTAGGGCACATTGTGGTGCGGCCGGCATCAGATGGCAGCAGTCGGCGGCCGTAGTCGGCAAAAAAGATGGCGTTGATCAGCTCAGTCTTACCGCGAGAGAACTCAGCGACGAAAGCTATCGTGAGTTTGTCACTTTTGAGAGTGTCGAGTGTATGTTTGATGCGCTGTTGGATGTCCTCTGTGGACATACCATTCTCTTCCAACCAGGGACCATACTCTTCAATGGTATTGATAATGTCCTTTTTCCACTGCTCGTAAGCTTGTAACTGTTCTTGAAATCTTACTTTTTCCATGCAATAGCCCCAGTCTTACACATGCTGAAACGGACCCATTTTCCGCTCTGATCAGCTTTAGGAAAAAATGATACTCGAGTAATCAGGCAGACGCCATGACCACAGTCTCACTTCTCAATCGGTATCGGCAGACGCTTAGGAGACTTTAGTTTCAGGCACTTGCTGCGGGATGACTCTCCAGTGAGCAGAGAGATGTTGCTTCTAGGGAGGCCAAAAGCCTTTGAAATGAACTTCAGTAACCGGGCGTTCGCCTGTCCATCAACAGGTGGTGCCATTATAGCCACCTTGAACTCATTTTCGCCATAGGGCCCTACAAAACGATCCTTTGAGGCCTTGGGTTGAACCCGAAGGCGCAAAATCAGGTCATCCTCCTGCCACTGATACCAGCTCATGCAAAGGGGCTAGAAGTAATCTGCAGCAGCGGTGGGATCAGCAACATTTTCAATAAAACCAACCCGATCATCACCAACATAGGCGATAAATCAATACCACCAATCGGTGGTAGAACTTTTTGAGCTGGTCGCATCACCGGACCAGTGAGGCTGTAGAGCAGATTGGTGGCTGGGTTGTAGGCCCCCGGATTGACCCAGCTCAGAATGACCTGAATCAGTACACCGAACAGAAAGATGTTGATGGTGAGTTCAATCAGTTCAGGGATTGCCCACAACAGCGGACCCAGAAGATTGACGCTGCTACCCGAGATCATGATGACCAGGAACAGCTCAACTGTTTTCAATGCCCAGGCCAGTATCAGTGACGACAGATCAATACCCCCAAATCCAGGTATGATGCGACGCAATATCTTAATCGGCGGGTTAGTCACTTTGACTAAAAACTGCGAAACAGGGTTATAGAAATCGGCTCGTACAAGCTGCAGCAGGAAGCGCAGCAATATCGCGAGGATATACAGGCCAAATATGGTTTGTACCAGAAAAATCAAAGGGTTGGAGAGATAGCTGCTACCCATGATCATTGTGTCCTAGTAAATTGGAAAGTTCGTGGGAACGCTCTTTGGCACCTTGCAGGGCATCTTTGAACAATTCCCTGAGGCCACCTTTCTCAAGGATATCAAGGGCTCGTTCGGTAGTGCCACCTGGGGAGGTGACTTTTTGACGTAGCATGGCTGGCGAGTCACTACTCTCAATCGCCATGCGGGCTGCACCTAAAGCTGTCTGTAGCGTGAGCAGTCGGGCGCTCTCTTCATCAAGCCCCATCGACTTGGCCGACTCCTCTATGGCCTCCATGACCAGGAAGAAATAGGCCGGACCACTTCCGGAAACAGCAGTTACTGCATCGATGAGGGATTCATTCTCTACCCAGCGTGTAAGGCCTACGGCTCTAAGAATGCTCTCTGCTTGGTTGCGTTGGTTTTCACTCACTCCGGGGCTGGCATAGAGACCAGTTGCACCAGACTGGATCATTGCCGGGGTGTTCGGCATGCTGCGCACTACTGCCTGATCTCCACCGAGCCAGTTATCGAGGTCTGTAGCGGTAATACCCGCAGCGATGGAGATGATCAGAGGCTTTGAATTTTGAAGGGTTTTAGCCAAATTCTGAGCAACCGACTCGAGAATTTGTGGTTTGACCGCCAATACAACGATCTGAGCCTGCTGAACCGCCTGTTCATTATCAGGCTCTGTTGTAACCCCGTAGCGGGCAGCCAGTTGGCTTAATTTTTCTGTATCGGGATCACTGACTGTAATGGCATTGCAATCATATTCGTCTGCAATGAGGCCGCCAATCAGGCTTGTTGCCATGTTGCCGCCGCCGATAAAAGTGATTTTGTCGTTTTTCATGCTACCGCTCTGTGTTCAGAGGTGATTACTGGGATTGATTATACTGCCGGGGGCCAAAAATTGCGGTGCCGATTCTGACGATGGTCGCTCCCTCGCAAATAGCATCCTCCAGATCGTTGGACATCCCCATGGAAAGGGTGCTTAAAGGCTTCTCTTTTGTACTCAACTGATCACGCAGTGTCCGCAGCAATTGAAATGGCTGTCGGGGGTCAGAATTGTCTTCTACAGGAGCTGGAATGGTCATCAGTCCCTGAATTTGTATCTTATCCAATGCTTGATATTCAGGTAATAGTTCTTTCAGCTCTTCTGGTGAATGACCGTCTTTACTCGACTCGCCGCTGGTATTGACCTGCAGGCAGATGTTGAGTGGAGCCAGGTTGTCAGGACGTTGTTGGCTGAGTCGGGTCGCATGTTTGAGGCTGGCAACGCTGTGTACCCAATCGAAGTGCTCTGCGATCTGTCGGGTCTTGTTACTCTGAATACGACCAATGAAGTGCCAGGAGAGTTTCAACGCTTCAAGTTGTGTGATTTTGCTCACCGCTTCCTGTAAGTAATTTTCTCCAAACATTCGCTGTCCTTGCTCTGCAAGCGCATGAATTTCCTCGCTGCTACGGGTTTTACTCACAGCCAGCAGTTCCACACTGCCGGGGAGGCGCTTACAAGATGTCTCTGCCTTGCGGATGCGTTCCTGTACGTGATGAAAGCGTTGCCGAAGCTGATCAGATTTGGATATGGTGTCGTCTGTCACGTCTATCTCATGCCATTTTGCCGGATAACGGATATTTGTAAGGCGGATTAGTATATTATTTGCTTATCCGGCAGCGTAATGTTGCTTTCTTATGTGTGGTCAGTCAGGTGCCAATTCAAGTTTAAGTGCCAGTTAAATTTATCTGTCTGGATGTCGATAAAGGGATAATGCCTACCAGCATGAGATACAGTACCATGATTTGCTGAAATTTTATGTGCCCGCAAATGGCACATGCATCCTTTGCATGATAGTAATGGGGGAATGAATGGATATCGCTGAACTTTTGGCCTTCAGTGTCAAACACAACGCATCAGATTTACACCTTTCATCTGGCTTACCGCCGATGATTCGCGTAGATGGAGATATACGCCGGATCAACGTGCCGGCGCTTGAGCACAAGGTTGTGCATGCCTTGGTGTATGACATCATGAACGATAAGCAGCGCAAGGATTTCGAGGAATTTCTGGAAAACGACTTCTCTTTTGAAATTCCCGGTCTGGCCCGTTTCCGGGTCAATGCCTTCAACCAGGCGCGGGGTGCCTCGGCAGTATTTCGTACCATTCCATCCAAAGTTCTGACCCTCGAAGATCTGGGTTGTCCTCAAATATTTAAGGATATTGTAGATGTGCCTCGTGGCCTGGTTTTGGTCACCGGCCCCACCGGCTCTGGTAAATCGACTACTCTCGCGGCAATGATGGACTATAAGAATGATAATGATTATTCCCATATACTGACCATCGAAGACCCCATCGAATTTGTTCATAACAGCAAAAAGTGTCTGATCAATCAACGAGAAGTACACCGCGACACCCTCGGCTTTGCTGAAGCGCTGCGATCTGCACTGCGTGAGGATCCGGATATCATCCTGGTGGGTGAGTTGCGTGATCTTGAGACCATTCGTCTGGCGCTGACGGCTGCGGAGACCGGCCATTTGGTATTCGGTACCCTGCATACCAGCTCTGCCGCAAAGACTATCGACCGAATCATCGACGTCTTCCCTGCAGGTGAGAAATCAATGGTTCGTTCCATGCTGTCTGAGTCTTTACGTTCAGTTGTTGCCCAGACACTATTGAAAAAAATAGGCGGTGGCCGAATTGCCGCTTGGGAGATTATGGTTGGTACCCCGGCGATCCGTAATCTGATTCGTGAAGACAAGGTGGCTCAGATGTACTCTGCGATACAGACCGGGCAGGCAGCCGGGATGCAGACCATGGATCAGGCCCTGAAAGAGCTGGTGCAGAAGGGCGTAGTGAGTCGTTTGGATGCCAGATCCAAAGCACAGCACAAGGATCAGTTCTAGAGTGCGTTATCAAACCTGGCTGTAGGCGTGCACAGCGGCTGAAAGCGATATACTTAGTCGCCGGGTTAATTATAATTAGGGTTAACTGATAGCCATCGAAATTGCGCTGATTTACCGTATTCGGCGCATAAGAATGAGTGTTTAGAGGACAAGAATATGGAACTGAACCCACTCCTTGCCATGATGGTCAAGAACAAGGCCTCGGACCTGTTTATCACCGCAGGTCGGGAACCATCCATCAAGGTGGATGGTAAAATTCACCCAGTGAACAAAACAGCACTGACCCCGCAACAGACCAAAGCCTTGGCCTACAGCGTCATGACCGATGCCCAGCAGCGGGAGTTCGACGAGACCAAAGAGTGTAACTTCGCCATCAGCGCGAAAAAGATTGGGCGGTTTCGTGTCAGTGCTTTTATACAGCGGGATGCAGTCGGAATGGTTCTGCGCCGGATTGAGACCAATATTCCAACCCTGGAATCTCTCTTTCTTCCGCCTGTACTGCAGGATTTATCTATCGCCAAACGTGGTTTAGTGATCTTTGTTGGTGCTACCGGTACCGGTAAATCGACTTCTCTGGCTGCAATGATTGGATATCGAAATACACGGGGTGACGGCCATATCATCAGTATCGAAGACCCGATTGAGTATATGCATGATCATGACAAATGCATTATCACGCAGAGAGAAGTGGGTATAGATACAGAATCGTACGATGTAGCACTGAAGAATACTCTTCGTCAGGCACCGGATGTGATATTGATCGGTGAGATCCGTAGCAGGGAAACCATGGAAAACGCAATCACCTTTGCTGAGACAGGTCACCTCTGTCTGTCCACCCTTCATGCCAACAATGCAAACCAGGCATTGGATCGCATCATCCACTTTTTCCCGGAAGATCACAGAGAGCAGATATTTATGGACCTCTCCCTGAATCTAAAGGCAATAGTTGCGCAGCAGCTGATACCCAAAGCTGATGGGAATGGGCGTCGCGCTGCGATTGAGGTCATGTTAAATACGCCTTTGGCTGCCGATTTGATAAGGAAGGGTAAGATTCATAAGCTGAAAGAGTTGATGAAACGCTCGAACGAGCTCGGCATGATTACCTTTGATCAGCATCTTTTTCAACTCTATGAAGAGGGCGTTATCAGTTATGAGAATGCACTCGCCCATGCTGATTCCGCCAATGATGTACGATTGATGATCAAACTTGGAGCAAGCCATACCAACGATTCACTGGTTGATGGACTGGATGGTATTACCCTGATGGATGGGAAGGCCTGAGATATCCAGGCACTACTTGCTCAGAGCTGTTTATTAGGCACACAATCAACGAGATTCAGATAGCTCCTGTAAATCTAAGGGAAGACTCTGAATACTCCTGTTCGGAAAGAAACGCTATCGTCGGTGTTATGCTTGCTTAAACCTGGATTCTGCAGTTGACCGCTGATCTTGCGCTCGCACGCTTTACCAATGGCGCGGGTGATCCGGCTGAGTGTTGCCAAATTTACCCAACAACCCACTAGGGCAGAAAAGCCTCAGCAAGGCGATACTGATTTTCTGATTCGTTGGCCAGACCACCTCCATCATTCAGAATCATCTCACAATTTTTAGCCATGCGTGCCTGCATCGCAGCCCGCCATGCCCCCTTTGTGCCATCAGCTTCATCAGGCGTCAGTGAGGCTGTTGCAGCTGCGGCAACAAAATGTTCAGCTTGTGCAGCCCAGTCTGCATCACGGCCGCAAGCTGTATAGGTCTGAGTCGCCAAAGCCTTGGCGTCTTTATAGGCAGTTTCGACCTCCTGGCTTGAGAGATCGGGGTTTGTTGCAGCTTCAATTGCCCGGGCAATCCTTGGATCTGAACTTAAATGTTCAACGCTGGCTACAAATTTACCTGCTAAAGCTCTCTGCTGTTTACTGGATAGTTGGCTAATAGCATCGCGTAAACTTTGGTCATTAGTGATTTGATTTGACATGAGAGAAACCTCCAAACCAGTAGACTGGACGTAGGATGAGATAGATTTGGCTCATCTACACATCTTAGGATTAGTCCAGATATTACTTGATGATCCAGATCAGTGAATGAGATGTTTTTATTTGATCTGTTTTCGCTGTTGTTCGGTTAACCTTCAGCTACCCACCATTTGATGATTCATGAACTATTGAGTCGCTATTCAAATAAAGATGCCTTAACTAATTGATATAAGTGGCTTTAATGGCTGTCTGAATCTAAACGCACAAGGAAAGATTGAGTTTGCAGCTATTTCCTAAGGAAGAGGGTGTCAGTGGGAGAGCTGAGATGATTCAACCATTTCCGATATCTCTGAATGTTGATTCTTTGTGGCCCAGTCAAGGGCCGTCAAATTACTGAAATCGCGGATATCGCGGTTGGCTTGATGAGCCAATAGTGTTCTCACCGATTCAATATGACCTAGCTTTGCAGCCCAGATTAGAGCGGTCCAGCCACCGGTAACCTCAATCTGGTCAATTTCGGAACCATGGGTCAAGAGTAACTCGACTATCTCATAATGGTTGTTTGAGGCAGCGAGCATCGTTGCAGAATAGCCCCCCTTATCGACTTGATTAACATCAGCGCCCGCATCAATCAGACGCTGAGCTATGCCTAGATGTCCATTGAGTGCTGCTTTCATTAACGGCGTCCACATGCAGGCATCCTGAATATCGACCTGGCCGTTATCATCAATCAGCTTGCGTATTGTTGGCAGGTCGCCTGTTTCCGCAGCAACGATCATCGCAGGAGTGTTTGAGAAACCCTCCTGCAGCTGATCAGCGGTTTGTTGAGAACATGCGCTGACCAGAGAGAGTGAACAGATTAGAAAGGGAAATATTTTCATATCGAAGAGAAGCAGTGAAAGTCACCTCCATTTTCGATATTTCCTGGTGATGCTCAATGCGTTATCGCAATCAGAGCCTACTTCTCTGGTCTGTTTTTAGGGTTAATAAAATGGTTTGGGAATGGAGTGATGTTGGAGTCCGAGTCAATATCGATAATTTTTCCTGGACCATGATCATTTTTTTCCACCTCATCGATACGAATCACAGAGTGGATAGGAATACGTGTCCGCTGTACTCCGGAAAACTCCTCTTTTAATTTTTCAGCTGAGGGGTCAACGACCAGTGAGCTGCTCTCCTGAAATATCAGGTCCTCAACCTCGACAAAACCATAAAGCTCTCCCTGACGAATGGTTTTAGCAAAGATTTCGTAGACTTTTCCTTGATTTAAAAAAACGATTTTAAACAAGTGCATGGGGAGTTATATGGCTCCTTGGTGGTGAATATCTGACATGAGTAGGTGCCTTTTAAGCTGAATCCAAGATTTATGAATCTCTGCAATCTATAAGGCATTGATCCAATGAGAAATAAATAGCTTGGTTGAAGCTGGTATGGTTCTACAGTTTTGCTGTTTATTAGTCGCTAGCTTAATTCATCACCAGGAAATGTCCAATGATGAACATGTCGCGTATAGAGGATTGAGACAAAAATGATGGTCTCAAGGGTGTAGATATAACTGTTAGCAGTGGATTGGACTTTTGTTGTCGCCACAACCACCATTGATGTTATTACGGTCGTAAGTCGCATCTACCGACTCAATATCACTCCACAGGCAGCGATAAAGGCCCCTCTCCCTTGACGGGAGAGGGGGTGGGGAGAGGGTGTGCGTCAAGAGCATTTTGAAATTGAAGTGATTGCGGCATGATCAGATCAATCCTTCTTATCCTGAGTATTGATCTTGAGGATGATGTTGTTGTTGAACACCCCTCTCCCCCAGCCCCTCTCCCGCAAGGGGCGAGGGGAGTAACGATGTTTCAGTTTCACATTGCTCTTCACCCTATTTGCCATTGTGATGATGTTTTTTGTTCTTTATCCTCTGCTCTGTAATGCTTTTCATCTCTCAAAATCCTATCGACAAGAGAAGCCAAGAAATTAATAGAGGTGCCCTTATTAACCCGGCGACTAAGTATGTCGTCTTCAGGGTATCAAGCCTGCCCTTGATCAAGGTACGGCTCGCGCCCCGCAGGAAGTGCCCTTCGGCTGAAGACAACATACTTAGTCGCCGGGTTAATAATATATGAACGAGTCGTAATTTAATGCCAGGTAGTAGAGTGCAGTGGTTCTGTTCGCAATAGAACTTTGCAATAATATGATGAAAGGTGCTTTTTAAAATATAAGTTGGGTGTTTGTTCGAAAACTTTATCGAGTTAAGTTTCGATAAAAAGTAGCGGGGTAGTCATTCTGAATTGCGGTCTATTTAACTGAAGCGACACTGCTCAGGTGAATACCAAAGATAATTGCCAGGCACCGGTTCACCCTAATGCAGCAAGCGTGCAAATAATAGATATTAAATCGAGTGTCAGGGTTGCTCTATGCCAAATGTTTCATGTGTCTATCGACTCTCTTGTCATAAGCACACAGAGCGATATTTAAACCGTTAGTTTTTCTTCCGCTTGTCTTTTACGAGATATGAGTTGCCTGGTCCTCTTTTTAACTCAAATAGATCAATCGCCTTAATCAGGCTGCTTAAATTTCTGTATCCGTAATTTCTTGTGTCAAATGATGTTTTATTGGATATATGTGATCCTACCGGACCAAGAGCAGCCCATCCATTATCTTCTTCAGTTGCCTCTATTGCTTGTCGTAAAAGATTGATTAGCTTTGTGTCAGATTTAATGTTTTTTGATTTTTCAGTAACTGAGCTGTTTTGTTTAGGTGCTTGATCAATGTATAGGAATTTCGAGCATGCGTTAACAAAAGGTGAAGGTGTTTTACGCTCTCCAAAACCCAGCACGACTTTACCCTCTGCAAGTGCGCGAGTAACCATGGGTGTAAAGTCACAATCTGATGAAACGAAACACATAACATCAATGTTCTTTGTATACATGACATCCATCGCGTCAATCACCAAAGCAATATCGGATGCATTTTTGCCTTTAGTTAAATCGTACTGCTGTATTGGCTGAATGGCGTATTCATTTAATAAGTCCTCCCAAGGCTTTAGCGAAGAACTTTTCCAGTTACCGTATGCCTTTCTTATTGTTACCACCCCATATTTTGCAACTTCGCTAAGGACATCTTCAAATTTACTTGCGGGTGCATTATCAGCATCTATAAATAGTGCAATTTTTTGAGTTGTATCGTTCATTAGTTATCTATCCCTATTGTTCAAACGAACCCCAGTGCTCTTGAGAAGGCGGAGAAAAAATTGAGGTTTGTTGCTTCAGTAAGAAGATCCATTCACTCTTGTAAGATTAGTATGAGGGAGACTGTTTTTATTAGATTCAGCTGTTTTTTATAGTGTCGCTCAAATTGAGTACCAGTGTCATGACTACATGGGGTGGAACTCTGTCTGGAAACTCCCTTTTCTATTTTTTAACTATTTCATTCAGTATTTCATAAAAGGATAATTGTAAGCATAGCATTTACTTTAGACTCTACTGGGACGACATGGATGACCAGCTTCTAGGATAGAGATAAAATAGATCCCTGGTTACAGATTAATCAGAGGTTCTTGTTGCAGGTGACTATTGATCTGAATCAATAAAATCGATAGATATATGGAATTATTGAAATAATTCAATGAGTCAGTTCGAACGAAAGAGTAATGTACTACGGATCTTTCAGTGAAGAACTGCTTCAGATAGTAAGTCATATCTATTACCTCCATGTGGAGAATCTCATGAGTGATGCAATTATTGATAGTCTAGGTCCATTGGCCCCTTTGGCTGGTGTTTGGGAGAGTGATCAGGGTGTGGATAGATCGAGGATCCATGGCAAGGAATCGGTCACAAAATTCCGAGAAAAAATTGTTTTTGAACCATTGGGTCCGGTCAATAATGGGCCACAGGAACTCTATGGATTGAGATACTCAACCGTCTGCTGGCCTCTGGATAAAGAGGATCCATTCCATGAAGAGCTAGGTTACTGGCTTTGGGACAAAGACCGCAAACAGGTTATGCGCTGCTTTCTGGTGCCCCGTGGTGTTTTAGTGAATGCCGGTGGTTATGTTGAGGAGGATAGTAAAAACTTTCGCCTCGAAGCTGAGTTAGGCTCACTGACCTATGGTGTCCTATCCAACCGCTACCTTGATGACAGCTACAAAACAAAGCGCTACTCGCTTGATCTCTCAATCAACTCAGATGGTACATTCAGCTACAGTGAAGATACCGAGTTGTGGATTCCTGTTAAGCAGGAGATATTCCACCATATTGATGAAAATACCTTAACAAAAGTCAGTTGATTGTTAAGGCTCCATGCTGTTGTATAGAAGCCCAGCAAGAAGAGTTCATTTATTATGAAAATCAGCATCATCACTGGTAGTCACCGAGTTTCATCTCAAAGCGAGAAAATCGGACGTTACACCACGTCGGTCCTGCAAAATGATTTTGATGATATTGAGACTTATCTCTATTCACTTGCTGGGAATCCACTCCCGCTCTGGGAACAGTCTATCTGGACAAAGGATAAGGAGTGGGTTGAACGGCTGGCCCCTTTGAGAAAGCAGTTTTCTGAAAGTGATGCTTTCGTCATTATATCCCCGGAATGGCATGGGCAGGTTCCAGCTGGTCTGAAAAACTTCTTCCTGATGTTCAACAATTTGGAGCTGGGGCATAAGCCAGCTTACATTATTGCAGTCTCTTCTGGTGCTGGCGGAGCCTACCCAGTAACCGAGCTGCGGATCAGCAGTTATAAGAACAACCGTATCTGCTATATCCCAGAACATCTTATCGTGCGTAATTGTGAAAAGGTCTTTAACGAGAATCCCGAAGAGAACGACCCTGATAGTGATCCGTACTACAAATCTCGTCTCCATTGGGGGCTGGGTATTTTAATTGGCTACGGTAAGGCGCTGAAAGCAATGCGGCAGCAGACACAAGTCCATCATGATGATTTTGCTAATGGAATGTGATTTCTGAGGCGAGGCTCAGCTACATAATCAATCAGCTAGTGATGTTATTGCATTTACATCCCACCGTTTAGTTTATTCCAAGGGTTGGGCTCAGGATTCGTGCAACTTCTAAGTAGACATGTCAATCTACTCGCCTGCTGTTGCGCAAAAGTCACTTTCCCAGTACCCGGTACCAGGGATATATGGTGAGGAGGGGTCTGAGTTAGTTGGAACAATGGCTCGAACCCCCCATAAGATCATAGGGGTACAAACACCTGCTTCCCATTCGGTTATGATCCTTACATCAGTACTGCCATCTAGGTATCGATCGACCAGCGATTCAGATAGTAGAGCGTTATCTGCATATCGGTAGGTGTAGCTAAAATCGTCAGTGTATTGATCCAGATCAGATCTGAATTCGAAACTTGTTGGCTGGTTAGCGGAGTTGAAAGCAAAGTTGTAAACCATATCACCTATGGATGGTGTGCTCGGTGTTGTGGCGATAACGGTTTCTGTGTTGCCGTTGCTGAAATAGGTATAGCTGAAGAGAGAATCAGATCCAGGTGGGTTAACAGCCATGTTATTGGTTGAGACTCGGCCATCACTATTATACTCAATCTGGTAAGTCTGATTTGCTACCGGGTTGTTGTTTAGATGATGGGTGTGTTCAATCAATCTTATGCCATCGTACTCAAGCAGATGATGAACCTGAGTGGTAACACCACCGATACTGTCCAATGATGTGGTATCTACTCTGCTGATAAGGCCGCTTGTATTGTAGGTATAAGTCGTAGTAAAGCTGTACTCACTATTCGTTTCAGACCAGGTTTCGACTCTGCCATCAGTGTCGTATGTATAGGTCGCAGTTGTGTTCAGGTTCTCTCTGGGTAGTGTGCTACCGAGAAGTCTAATATCAGGTGTACCATCGTCTGTATAGGTGTACTGCTCTTCCATCAGTCTA
Source organism: Candidatus Thiodiazotropha sp. AKAK3 (assembly GCF_058244645.1). Classification (NCBI taxonomy): domain Bacteria; kingdom Pseudomonadati; phylum Pseudomonadota; class Gammaproteobacteria; order Chromatiales; family Sedimenticolaceae; genus Candidatus Thiodiazotropha; species Candidatus Thiodiazotropha sp. AKAK3. Next base: position 27,476 of record NZ_JBSYOQ010000066.1, on the reverse strand, counting down.
CCGTTGGTGTCGTAGACAAATTCTGAGACGCCATCTATAACCCCATTGAGATCGAAATCGTACTGTCTGCGTAATACTCTGTAACCAGATTGGGTGTCTGGTTGGGTATCATCACTATCGACGTTGTCTTCTGTTGTGCCGCTGTCACTATCCGGGGTCGTGTCGTCACCACCACCACCACCGCCGCCTCCACATCCGCTGGATAAAAGTGCAGTCAATAGAGAAGTTGTCAAGATTCGGATGAAAACAGAATGGGGTTTAGAGTAAAGCATGTGTTAACTCCTTTTCGACATCAGTCCTTGGTTGTCAATCCTACCTGTATCAGGCTAAGTAACTATACCTGTTCGATACTTTTTGCTGTGAAATGAGCCGGGCCTAAAGTTTGGGCAATACTGATATATATGAGCTTGAGCTTTCTGGTTTACTCTGCTTGCTCATACTTCGTGCCGGGTTGCTGTTGTCTTGTACGCTTCGTGCTTTAGTCTGGCTTACGCCAGGATGACGAAAGAGAAGCGAACAGAGGCCACTTATTAACCAGCCAACAGACTCGATTCGCTGATGATACGCCGGTAATATATATCTCACAACTGTTATACAGGGCTACCCCTCTGCTAGGACAAACCTGCCGCGGCCCGACTGATACCATTCTCAGTAACTACTATTTTCAAATTTCCAACCACGGGACTGCAGACTCAGGTCGGAAATCCAGATGAATGTCGGGGTAGGCAGCGGTTTTCAGTCTATTCGCCTCCAGCTCCCGGTTTTTTGCCTAGGGGCGGTTATACTCCTTATACCTGCTTAATCCCTTGTCCTTATCTCCTCAGTGCGCCTTGTATTTCAGCTCATCGCCCCCATATAACACAGTGTTGGCGTAAGTCTTCAATCTTCATACGGTCATGAGATATCTCTCCCCATCTCATGATGCGATTTATCACACTACCGACACTTTGGCTCCTGATAATCTTGAACAACTCTACAACGGCTGATAGTGATACGGCGTCCCGCTTTCCCGTGCCATTTCGTGAATTCATCACCCTAATGGCAATGATGATTTCGATCACGGCTCTTTCGCTAGATGCGGTTTTGCCTATTTTGTCAGTCGTGGGCCATGATTTATCGATAAAAAACGACAATCAGACTCAATATATTATCGGGACGCTACTGCTGGGTCTTACCCTGGGGCAGCTGCTCTACGGGCCTCTGGCAGATAGCTATGGCCGCAAGTTCAGTGTCTATCTAGGCTTGCTGATATTCGTGGGTGGCTGCTTCATGAGTCTTTTTGCTACCAGCTTTTCAGTCATGCTTTTGGGGCGTTTTCTGCAGGGATTTGGGGCTGCGGCTCCACGGGTTGCAAGCATTGCCATCGTGCGTGACAGATTCACCGGACGGGAAATGGCTCGTGTCATGTCCTTCGTGATGGCGGTTTTTATTTTTGTCCCGGTCATCGCGCCCGCGATGGGCGAGATTGTGATGTCCATCAGCCATTGGCGCATGGTGTTTGCACTATTTGTGGTTATGGCTGTTTTTACTGCCGCCTGGATGGCTCTGCGTCTACCCGAAACTCTCAAACCTGAAGATCGCCATCCATTTAATCTGAATGATATTGGATACAGCTTCAGAACCGTACTGACCAACAAACAAACCCTTGGGCATACTATCAGCGCAGGGCTGGTTTTCAGCTGTCTGATCGCCTATTTAAGCTGTGCCAGACAGATTTATCAGGACTACTACCACACCGGCCATCTCTTTGCATTTTACTTCGCCCTGTCAGCGCTGTCGGTTGGTGTGGCCTCGCTGGTAAATTCCGGCATAGTCCGTCGCCTGGGTATGCACCGAATCAGTCGTTTAGGGCTGATTGCTTTAGTCGGCGTGTCAGCGCTATTTCTGGCAAGCAACATGCTCTACTCCACACAGACCCCGTTGCTGCATTTTATGCTGTTTGCGGTTCTATCCTTTTTCACCCTCGGTTTGCTATTTGGTAATTTAAACGCAATGGCGATGGAACCCATGGGCCATCAAGCCGGTATTGCCTCATCGGTAATCGGCGCACTCACATCTGCCATCTCAACCATTTTGGGAGGGCTGATCGGCCAAGCCTACGATATGACACTGATACCCCTTACACTGGGTTTTCTGATATTGGGTTTGCTGGCCCTGGCTGTGGAAGTGCGATTATCGACCTTACAGAGGGAAATCTGAGGTCAACGCCGCATACGCTTTTGCAGATGTGCAGCGGAATTGTTTTGTTGGCTGAATGTTCATGCGGAGGCTTGATCATCCCAAAGAGAGGAATGGTTTTGGGTTGCAGCGGTATTTGAAATGATAATAGCCTTTTTTATTGCGCGGATTCAACTCTGAAGCACATAAAGGAGATGTAACTTATTTATATATGGAGCCGATGGGCGGAATTGAACCGCCGACCTACTGATTACGAAAAGCTGCAAATCAAATTCACCTCTATGTGTTAACCTATATTTCCTTTTATTATCATATTGTTAAGCCTGCGTTCAGATTCATCGTGATAAATTGAAATTCTCGAAATTTCACTAAAAACGTAGCACCGGCGTAGCACGCACTGACCTACTGATCTTTTACTGATCTGTGTTTACGCTCCGTATAAGGGAAGGTTGGGATGGCAAATAAGCTGAATTTCACCAAGGCGGGTTTAGAGGCTATACCGGTCGCCGAGCCGGGCAAGCGGACCTATTACAATGACACCCGGGTATTGGGCCTGCAACTGCAGGTCACCGATAAAGGTGTCAAAACCTACTATGTCTATAAACGCATCCATGGCCGACCGAAGCGGATCAAGCTAGGGCGCTTTCCTGATATGTCACCAGCCCTGGCCCGAGACGAGGCACAGATCTGTCTTGCTCAAATTGCTAAGGGAAATGATCCCATGGTCCTCAAACGCGAAAAGCGGGCCAAATCGGTCAACCTAGCGACCGCCTTTGGGGATTTTAAGGAGGCTCGCAATTCCCTCAAAGCGAAAACCCTCTATGACTACGAACGGGTGATGAATGTCGCTTTCCCGGACTGGCAGAAAAAAGAGCTGATCATGATCACCAAAGATATGGTCGCCAGACGGCACCAGAAGTTGGGTCGGGAGCGCGGGGAGGCCTATGCTAATCTGGCCTTGCGTGTGTTTCGCACGGTCTTTAACTTTGCCCGCAGCCGTTATGAGGACGAGGCCGGTTATTCACTCTTACCGGAGAACCCCGTTCAGCGGCTCACCGATACCCGGGCCTGGTATAAGCAAAGACGCCGGGATACCGTAATCACCCGCGCCGAGTTACCCGCCTGGTTTCGGGCGGTGAACAGCATAAGGGCAGAGGTCCAAAGATCTTATAATAAGGGATTCCCTTATAAGGGAAATTCTTATCATAAGGCGGCCCCTTATAATTATAAGGAAACTGTCCTCGACTACCTCCTACTTATATTATTTACCGGACTGCGGCGGCAGGAGGCAGCACAGCTCACCTGGGCGAATGTGGATCTGGCCAATCGCACCTTAAAGATCCTGGATACCAAAAACGGCGAAAACCACACCTTGCCGCTTTCGGACTATATCTATGAGATTCTCTCATCGCGCCATAAGCAAGCCGACGATGAGACGGTCTATGTCTTTCCCGGGGAAAAGGGTACTCCCTACCTGATCGAACCGCGAAGTGTGCTGAGAAGGGTCACACAGATCTCCGGCATCACCTTTACCATTCACGATCTGCGCCGTACCTTTATCACTGTGGCTGAGAGCTTGGATATACCCGCCTATGCCCTTAAACGGTTGCTTAATCACAAGATGACCAACGATGTTACAGCAGGGTATATCGTTACCGATGTGGAGCGGTTGCGAAAACCGATGCAGATGATTACCGATTTCCTCTTATCTGTCGCTGAGATCAAACCCAGTGTGGTAGTGGTATCCCTGCACCAAGACGAGGGAAAAAGGAGTACGGATCATGGCCAATGATAACAACTCGTCTTTGATGGATAAGGCACTCAAACAATTGCAGGCATTCAATGAAAAACTCCAGCAGCAATCTAAGTGGATTGATCAGTCTAATCATCCAGAGCTGCCCGCTATCATGGATGAGTATGCCAAACGCGATTTTTGGGTATTACGGGAGGCCTTGAATTTGTTACGGGGGTATCACCCACACCGAAACGGTTGGGGTGAGTCGGGTGATCTGGAACGGGCAAAAAGTTGTGTGGGACCGGGTGGGTCGCTATCGGTAATCAATCTACAGGCCCCGGTGAGGAAATGGCAGGTGAAACCTAAAGATTTTATCAAGTGGGCAGAAGAGAAGGGATTACCACTGTACCCGGCCATGAAGCATGTCATGACCAGCCCTGCACATTTGTCCAAGCCGATAAAGCAAACCAGGACGAGTCAGGCTAATCAAACCCGTCAATCAGAAAAGAAAGCCCGGCTAGAAAACCTCGAGTGGATGAGAAATGAAATCGACAGTCGAACGGTGGAGAGGAATTGGGATAGCAGCTCTATCCCTGCGACCAAAGATGATTTTCATATTGTGTTCTTTAGCGTCTTCCCGAATCGTGACAAAGTGAAGGTGGACACGTTGGCCTGCGATTTACCCAAGATTGGCATCAAATTCCAACCAGGGCGTAAAGTTAGTAAAAACAATCTATTAGCGAAGCTATTCGATGATCTAATCTAGGGATTTTTGATAACGAAAATCCCCAGATTCCTGACGATAATACCCTGCATCCCCCCAATTTTGTTCTCGGTTTGATTCACCGAGAATCTCAAGCATGCCTGTATGTCCAGGTTTATCAATAGAAGAAGAATAACAATGAAATTTCCAAAATTATTGACACCCGAAGAAGTGGCAGAAATCCTAAGTGTGACTACCCATACCCTGGCTGTATGGCGATGTGAAGGCCGCTATTCACTCCCCTATATTAAGACTGGTCGATTGGTGCGGTACCGTGCTGATGATGTTATGGCCTTTATAGAGGCGCGCACTCAGCAATCGGCCCCTCCTGTGTATACGGATGTAGGAGGGCGGTCATGAGTGACAGCAAAGTATTGAAGATAAACGCACCCCAGGAGTCAGTGTCGAATGTATGGGCGAATATCGCACACCCTGATGGCTATCTCTTGACGGAAGAGGGTGTGTTTGAAGAGCGAAAAGGGGAACCCTCAATGATCTGCGGTCCAGTTTGGGTTGAGGCCTTAACCCGAGACCACAATGGAAACGGTTGGGGGATGGTGGTGTGTTGGATTGACCGGGACGGTCGAAAGCAAAATCAGGCTATTTCGAACTATCGACTCCATGAAACCGGGGGTGGCTTGGCTATTGTGTTATCCCATGGTGGTTTGATGATTGTACCGGGTGAAGAGCGCAAGGTGGCCCGTTACCTGGGTTGTTTTCAGCCAACCAACCGGGTTTTGTGTGTATCACAGGTTGGCTGGGTCGAGTCTGACAATCAACTGGTTTATGTCCGGCCTGACCGGGTGATCAGTCGGGAGGAGACCACGGAGATCATGTTTCAGCCTGAGCAGCATGCACCATCAGTTGAAACAATGAAATCCAATGGTTCACTGGCGTCATGGCAGCGGCATGTAGCCGAACCCTGCAAAGGGAATCCCTACCTGGTGTTTTCAGCCTGTGTTTCACTCGCTGCATTGATTCAGCGGTTTGCAGGTACGGATAACAGTGGCTTTCATCTTTATGGCAACAGTAGCCGGGGTAAAACCACGGCACTGCAGGTTGCAGCCAGTGTGCATGGGTGTGGAGCGGACCCCGGTGGATCTGAGCAAACCTATCTTTTGCGATGGAATACAACTCAAAATGCAATGGAGGGCCTGGCCGCAGCCCATAATGATGGCCTATTGGTTTTGGATGAGATCGGATCCTGTCCAGCCTATGATTTTGGCCGGACTGTTTATGACCTGTCCGGCGGACAGGGTAAATCACGGATGAATAAAGATGCTGTTTTGAATAAACAGCGCCGTTTTCGCCTGCTTGCCTTGTCATCAGGTGAATACTCTGTGCGGCAGAAGATTGAAGAGGCGGGGAAACAAGCGAAAGCGGGGCAGATGAACCGGTTTCTCGATATTCCCATCGATGATGCGGTGGTGATCGAGACCCACGGTAAAAGCCCTGCGGAATATGTCAATCGATTAAAACGGGACTGTGGCCAATATTACGGCACGGCAGGGCCTGCATTCATCCAGGCCATTCTCGATGAGTATGGGAATGAAGAAGACATCCAAACTCGAATCCATCAGTATATTGAGGAGTGGAGGGAACTGATAACTCAAGGATTGAATCTTGAGCCAGCACAGGCGCGTGCTGTGGGTCGTTTGGCTTCGGTCGGCGCTGCGGGTCTCCTTGCGGCAGAACTCGGTATACTGCCCCTTGAAATGGCTGATATACAGCATTCAATTGAAACCATACGTGATGCTTGGCTGGCGGATGAGTTGAATCTGCCTGAGGAAATCCGGGGTATGTACTACGTGCGGGCATTTATCTTGAAAAATCCAGATCGATTCGGTGCATCTGAAATGGGCAGTGGTCAGATGAAAAATCTGGCCGGTTATCATAATGCGGCAGAGGGTCTATATTACTTTACACCTGAGGGCTTCAGAGAGGCCTGTGGCGGCGTTTCAGAAAGGGTAGTGGCCTCGGCCCTTATTGATCAGCGTTTACTGCATAGAAATAATGGTAATCATCACAAATCACGGGTGAGTATACCTGGTGTGGCAAAGCGATTGCAGGTGTATGCGGTGCGTAAAGAAATATTGGAAGGTGATAGCTTGCCTACATCTGTCCGGTAATGGTGTGGATTGTGTGACAGGTGTGACATCCGGCTTATTGCTTGGTGGGTATTCGCATTAATCAGTGATTGATGTGTGACACTGTGTGGCTGGCTGTCACAGTCTGCCACACAGTAAATGACAGTTGTGGTTTGCTAACTTGTTGAAAAATAGATGGTATGCACATTGTCACATAGCACTCTTAGCAGTACTTGCTTATTCCCCAAAAGAGATTCATTTTTTATTATTCATAAAGGTTATTTTACTAAGTACAAAATTATGTCATTTTATGGGTGTCCGGATTTAGCCCTCTGTTCGATATAGGTTTTACACACTGTCACATGCAATATCTATCGTTAGCTCATAAGTGGAAATCCATTGGTCCTCAATTCGAGTCTGAATCTACTTTAGTATAGTGACTGAAGAACAATTGTAGGATTAAAAATAATGCGCTTCTACAGATATGGGCCAATTATTCCTGATATTCTTCTGAATCGAAGAGACGATGGTCGAGTCGTATTTCTTTGTGGTGCAGGTGTTTCCTTTAATTCAGGCTTGCCATCATTTGTTGGACTTACTAGACATGTCTTTAAATATTTCGATCCACCTGAAAACTCTCAGTTGTCGATTTCATTTAAACCATGGGATGAGAGAGTAGATGGCCCCAAAGACTCACTCGATCAGATTTTTCATATGCTGTATCAAGAATATGGTAAAAATGATGTAAATGCAGTCGTGGCAGAGCGTCTTCAGCAGAAAGGCGCCTCTGTTACAGAAAGCAACGATCATAGAACTATTGCAAGAATATCATCAGATCTAGAAGGAAATCCTCAGATCGTAACTACCAATTTTGATCGACTATTTGAAAACGTAAATGAGGGTTCGAAGCTAAGTATTTACGAACCTCCCGCGCTACCTGATATCAGGCATGGTGTGCCGATAAATGGCATTACATACCTACATGGTCGGCTTCAAGAACCAAATGCGAGTCACCATCCATATGTACTTAGCAGTGCAGATTTAGGTCGAGCGTATTTATCAGAGGGTTGGGCAACAAATTTTATTCAATCCTTACTTGATAGATATACTGTCGTACTAGTCGGATACCAAGCTGAAGATTTACCAGTTAAGTACTTGCTGCAAGGTTTGAGCCACGATGGTTTATCAGACCGATCTAGTCTTTATGCATTTGATAAAGGTAATTTTGAAGAAATTGAAGTCAAATGGCGTGACCGGGGTGTAACGCCTATCGCATATAATGATCACTCTGATCTCTGGAAAAGTCTTGAAGCATGGGCAGAACGTGCGGATGATCCTCGGGTATGGCGTTCTAAACTTGTTGATTTAGCAATGAGTGGGCCCCGTGAGGTTTCTGCCCACGAACGAGGCCAGGTCGCTCATTTGGTGAGGACAACAGCTGGTGCAAAGCTATTTGCTTGCGCTGAACCATCGCCACCTGCTGAGTGGCTGTGTGTGTTTGATGCCTCATGTCGAGCTGCTGATATAAGTAAGGGTTTTGGTGAGGATGCAGAAGCCTTTGATCCGCTTGAGGTATATGGTCTTGATGATGACCCGCCTCGTCCCAAGAATGCAAGACGAGATTTCAATTGGATCAATGATCATATATTACAATGGCATCGGGGTGATACAAATCCAACTACTCTCCAAAAGATTGGTGATATACCAGCTGCTGGTTTTGAAGATATGCCATCAAGATTATTACATCTCAGTAAATGGATTGTAAAAAAATTAGATAGCCCTATTGGAGCATGGTGGGCATTAAGACAAAATAGATTGCATCCACGAATAGTCCACGAAATACATTTCTCTCTGAGAAGAAAGCCGGATTTACACCCCAAAGCTAGACGTATTTGGGGTTTCATCCTTGACCATCAGCCATACATTAGAAATTTTCTTTGGGATGATGGCTGGTACGATTTTAAAGATAGATTAAAGATTGAGGGCTGGAGTCTTAGCCTACTTAGAGAATTTGAAGATATTACTAAACCGGTTCTGTCACACATTCTACCATTGGGCGTTGAAGCTTCTAGGCCGCCATTTAACGACTGGGAAAATACAGAACTTGGAGAATTAACAAATTGGAAAATAAAGTTCCTTAATACGCATGGGGACAAGATAGAGATTCCAGATGAGCTTCTTATACCTGTATTCCGTATTGCTGAGACGAATCTTCACCGTGCTGCTGATTTACTAGAAGACCTAGGTACTATTTACTTCTATCAACTCACATGTTATCCGGATCGAGATGTGGATGGAAATGTGCGTGATCTGGATGCGAACTTTATATGGTTTCTTGAGCTGTTCGAGAAAATGGTTGCCAATCATCCAAAAATTGCGCGTGCATATTCCATTATGTGGCCGGTTGATAAAAAATACTATTTTAGAATGCTTAAACTTTTTGCGCTAAATCATGTTGATTTGTTTACTGGAGATGAGTCAGCAGAGATCGTGATTTCACTCGATCAAGATTGTTTTTGGGATGTGGTAATACGTAGAGAGTTGTTGTTTTTAATACATGACCGATGGAAAGAATTCTCTAATTATAATAAGAGCCTTTTGGTTGAACGCCTCCTTAATGGACCCGATAACCGGAATGACTGGTCAGAGGAGAAGAGCCAAAGTAATAAGCGTAAATTTGCATGTCGCTATACAAGGTGGTTGGTCCTTCAGGGGTGTGAGTTATCGACTAAACAAGAGATACGATTGAATGAAATGATCGAAAGAGTACCAGATTGGAACGATAGCTGGGCCTTGAGTTTTGTAACAGAATACTACGGTCGTTCTGGTTGGGTTGAGATTGATGAGGCACCTGACACACTCATAAATCTACCAGTTGATAAGGTAGTGAAGCAGGCCATAAAAGATCATCACCGTGATACAGGTAGCTTTAAAGATAAACGTTCTTTCGTAGGATTAGTGAAGTCCCAACCAAGTAAAGCACTGGAAGCACTCTTACTTTCTGCAAGTAAAGGCGACTATCCACAAGATTTATGGGAAACACTGATTAAGGATTGGCCTGAAGATACCGCCCCCCAGCTTTTCTGTCGCTTTTTGAGAGGATTAGGGCAATTGCCTGAAAACATCATTCAGAATATCCGGCACACTATAGTGGGGTGGATCAGATACAGGTTTCAGTCTGCTTATCAAATTGACAAAGATCTATCCTGGAGTGTATTTGATTACCTTGTATATGTACTTGTTATGGGTGGCTATGAAGCAGCCGTGAGTAGTATTGAAGAAGTGCTTGAACGTGGTGAGGTTTATCAAAACTCACGGCGTACTTATGAGCATACTATCAATGGACCAATTGGAGAGGTTGCAGATGGGTTGCTCAGTGCAATAAGCTCACTGAATTTAAACAGCTGTCAAGAGATACCTGGTGATTTTAAAGAACGAATAGAAAAGCTACTAGGCGTACCAGGTGAAGGAAGAGACCAGGCTATTGTAAGGTTAGCACACGATTTTAGCTGGCTTTACTACATTGATCCTAACTGGGTTATAGAACAAGTGATACCATGGTTCAGTTTCGAACATGCTGATGCTGAACCAGCTTGGAGTGGATATTTGTGGGGAGTGGCGAACACACCTCCAGATATACATATTGCACTAAAGCCTTACTTGCTAGGATTATTCCCGAGAATTTATAAATGGAGCTGGGATGATTACCCTGCAGAAAATGCGACCAAGTATATTGTGGATCTTGCAGTATTTAGGGGTGATAAACCTGATGGTATAAGCCCATGTGAAGCTAGACAATGCTTGCGGAATATGAATGACAAGAACAGGCGAGATGCAGTATTCCATCTAGGCCGGATTGGTAAACATGAGAATAATGGTTGGTCGGATCATGTGATCCCGTTTTTTGAATGGGTATGGCCGAAGGAACATAGATTTCGAACATCTTCACTAGTTACCTCTTTGGTATCAATCTTAGAAGATGCCGGAGGTGATTTTCCTGCAGTACTAAGTGCGGTACGTAAGTTTTTAGTGCCAGTTGAAGGTGATAGACTTCAGCTCTATCGTTTCAGTCAGGAGGTTGGCGAAGATCGGTCATTGGCAATCGAATACCCCGAGAAAGTCTTGGGTTTACTTGATGCTATAGTGCCGAATAGTACAGATAATTTACCCTACGAACTTGAACAAATACTTGAGCTTGTGGTGGAATATGATACAAGCCTTGTTAGAGACCGTAGGTATCTACGTTTGATTGATTTGATTGATAACAAGTAACTACCATAGGTTTTCTTTATTGTAACGCGAGATAAATATTTAGTATGTAATTAGCTAAAGGTTAAATTTTAATGACTAACAAAAAATCAATAATAAAAAGCATCAGCTATCTTATGTTAGTGTTAGAAGTTAATAATGAGTACTGATTTAGGGTGATGATATATTATGAAATCAATATATAATATTTTCATATGGATATTACTGTTTATAGCTCCGGTTGCGTATGGTGAAACCATAAAGCTGATTTGCATAAATGAAAGTGGTGATTCATCTATACCAGGATCACTGGCAATAGATATAGACACGATTGGGAAAAAAATATTAGCAACGTCAGTTGATGATTTAGTTCCATCTGGAGAATATAAGAGTACAGTAAATTTAGATCATAAGTATGAAGTAGAGAAATTTACTGATAATGAAATATATTTCACAATAGAAAAACCAGATCCATTCTATGTGCGAAACATGATAGCAAAAAACATAAAAAAGAATAAAAGTATTGGTTGGGTATCTGATGAAGATTACTTTTCACATTTTTATTTTCGTATAGATAGATTTACAGGGAAGTTTACTGTTCATAAACGTGACACGCATGTATCAACACCAATGAATTGGTTGGCTGCAAATAACATATGGCTTCCAGAAGACTGGCCATCTTGGGTTAAAAAATATGTAAAAGGAAATGATGCAAGTGGTAGTTGTTCCATACGAACTAAAAGAAAATTCTAATCACCTATCCTGATTAATATTGATGACATTTGGTGATTTGCTAGAGTGAATTGATACAAGCAACAAGTTCATGTATTTGAAACTGAAAAATTGCTGATCATGTAGCACCTACGTAGCACTGAAAAAATACAAGAGTTGATGCTGTTTTTTTGTTGTCCGTAACACATTGATTAATATATATAATATGGAGCCGATGGGCGGAATTGAACCGCCGACCTACTGATTACGAATCAGTTGCTCTACCGACTGAGCTACATCGGCCCGAAGCGGCCGATTATAGACCCTCTTGGTTCTAATGGTCTAGCCTCTTACTTTATCAACAGTTACACGCCTATAGGCTGCCTCGGTAAATAACCCATTGATATATGTTGATTATCTCTCTGCAGTCAGGCTGTAAGGCTGTGGGTTGAGTATTGGTTGGCGATCCAGAACCAGGTCGGCGGTGAGACGGCAGGAGGCTGGTCCAAGTACGACGCCATTGCGGAAATGTCCTGCATTGACATAGAGGCCTTCAATATCGGGTACTGGGCCGATGTAGGGGACACCGCTGGGTGATCCGGGGCGAAGGCCGGCCCAGTGGTGCTCGATTTCTGATTCGGCAAGTTCCGGATAGTGGTTGAGGGCGTAGGCTTTCAGTTCCTGTTTTGCCTGCGCTGTTGTGGTCTTCTCAAAACCTCGAAATTCCAGGGTGCTGCCTATCAGCACTCTGCCGTCACGCCGGGGTATGACGTATCGATCCTGGTGCAGGGTTACTCGTGAAATTCTGCCAGGTTGGTGTTTGAAGATGATCATCTGTCCCAATACTGGATCAATGGCTGGTGGTATCGGTAGTGATTGAAGTAGCTGTCCTGTCCATGCACCGGCACAAATCACTACCTTGTCAGCTTCGAATTGGCCACTTTCTGTTTCGACCCCTTTGATTCGACTATTTTGGATGACCAGGTCAGTTACTTTTGTGTTCTGATGAATTGTGATGTCATCACAAATTGCACCATGTAAGGATTTTGTGAGCCGGGGATTGCGAATTTGTGCAACATCGGGCATCCAGGCGGCATGTTGCGCATTGGTCTGCAATGCTGGTTCACAGGCTGCGATCTCTTTGTTTTCGATAAGCTGCAGATTTTCTCCACGCGCTTCAGACCATTGAACGGCTTTTTCGCTATCTTCAGGTTCAACAATCAACAGGCCGCTGGGTGTGTATTCCGGGTCAACTCCAGATTGCTCAGTGAGCTCTTTAGCGAGACTGGGATAAACCCTCTGGCTCCATGTTGCAAGATCGGAAACTGAAGGTGCATATCGCCAGGGATACAAGGGTGAGATGATACCGCCACCTGCCCAGGAGGATTCCTGGCCTGTCTGAGTCTGCTCGAGGAGGGTGACCTGCATTCCAGCGGTATACAGATCCCTGGCGGTGAGCATGCCGATGATTCCACCTCCGACGATAAGGCAGTCTGTCATATGGTTCCTTGTAAAGCTAAATTAGAATTGACCCCAAAAAAGCTGACATTGCATGTCAGGCAATATTTATAGAATAACATACTCATCTAAATGGGTAGTTTACATTGTTGGAGCTTATTCTCGCCTTAGAATATCGAGGTGGAGGATTCAAATAAAAAAGGATCCACTATTTTTGGTAGTGGATCCTCTATGGGTGTAATGTGCCTGAGGTATGGTTTGACTAGTCAGGGCCACATAGTGCTATGCAGATAGCAGTGTACTTGTGAGTGCTTTGAATCTAAGCTGTCTATTTCAAACTCTGTTTGTCCAGGCTATTCAGTAGTTCCTTTGTTTCAAAGCGACGGCTCGTGATAAGTAATCTACCCAATCACTTCCATCCTGTAGTCCAACCCCCTTCATTTCGCTGCTTTAAGCCACTGGACTGTAAACGGTAAGCAGTTACAGTATCCAGATTCTGTCCATTCAAGGCAGTGGGTGAGATTTCCAGAGTATAACAGTTAGCAATGTTTCCACAATCTCCAGCTACTATGGTGAGGCCACCATAGTAGCCTTCTGCGCTGTCTGTCAAAACGTTCGCTTCAGCTGGAGTAACTGTATAGGTAGCTCTTTGTGACCTATACACCTCCAGCTTCTGCGCAGCATCCAAGAGCGCACTCATGCCATCATGTCGGCGTCCTTTTCGAACTGAATCCACGTAGGAAGGATAGGCCAATGCCGCAAGAATGCCTACAATGGTGACTGCAATCATGATCTCCAGTAAGCTGAAGCCATTAGGCTTTCTTCTAAGGTTACTCATCATCAATCACCTCTTCCCAATAGATAGGTCTGAAGCGGTCACTCCATTCACGTTTCTTTTCAATACCGACAAGTAGATGTACCTTTTTACCTATCACCTGATTGCCGTCGTCATCCAGACCGCCTGGGAAAACAAGCATAGGTGATGGTGGGATGCCGAGCATGTTCAGTGTGTCAGAGCGATCACTGACTGTCAGATTATCTTCACTGCCTCCGCTCCAATTGAATGAGGCACCTGCATTGACCAGGTTTACAGCATACACTCTTGCTGTACCTGTAGCGCCTCTGGCCTCGCAATCCCCCAAGTCTTCTGCTCTATCTGCACTGAAAGTGGTAAAAATAATAGCATAGTCATATAGAATGGCTTTTGAATAAGACTTTTCTGTGGCTGCGAAATCGAAGTACCAACCACCATTGGTAATATCCAATACGCTACTATCATCGAGTGCTCCACTGGTGGCATTGAGCATTTCTGACTCAGTAATAGTGGTATAACTACCAGATGGTGCATGCCAGACGGCTCTATCTTTAATCATGTAAAAGCGGTCAGTAATAGAGTTATCCAACGGGTCAGTACGGTTGCCTGAGCCAATTAGGATACCGAGGAACTGAACGCCACCTTTCGAGTAATATCCGACCTGTGGTGAATTAAAGAAACGTCTAAAGTCACTGCCTGCTGTCACATCGGCAATCACACCACCAGTCATATCGTCAACATCAACTCTAATTACACGTCCACCCACATCTGAGGCATAGAGCCTATCTACCAGAGCATCACCATTAATATCAATGGTCATAATGTCGCTCGGTATACTGTTGGTCATATGGGGGACAGAGATGTCACCTGAGTCAGAGACGGTACGTAACAGAGTGCCATCAGATGCCCTGACGATGTAGATTACGTTACCTTCATCATCATTAGACCGGCTTGTGGCAGTATCCTGGTCGGTATCGTATCCGCCACCGAATACTAATACTTCGGTTGCTGCTCCCCCGATGTTCATTTTAACAAATAGAGGTTTTGACCAGGTCTGTCCCAATTGTGAAAAGTCGCTGTCAGAATCAGATATTTCTCTGACGAATACGGGATTGTCTCTGTTGGAGACGTCAAGAAGATAGTATTTTTGACCACCACGACGCATGCCAAAGATGGCCATTTTACTACCACCCGTTTCATAGACAGTCAATGGGCCATCCAATCCATAATATGGAATGGTAGAAGCACTGTTAGTTTTAATGGCCTCAATATTGCCCAATAGATCTGCAGGCATAAAGGCCCATAACTCAGCTCCAGTTTCTGCATCAATAGCTTCAAGGACACCTTCACTGGTAGGCAATAACACTACATCTCCAGACGCATAATTGACTACTGCTGGTTGAGTGTGCAGCGGGGCACCCATTACGCCGACGTGGGTCTCTTCGTCTGGATCGGCTGGCGTCCAGTTTGGATCCCATGTAATCCAATCAAGAAGTGCGATCCTCTCGGGATCAGTTGCAACATTCATCATTGCGTTAGTGATGGCAGTGTTCAGTCTGCTAACTTGATTGGATGAATCAGAAAGTGGCACAGTTGTATTAATGTTGGTATAGAGGTTTCTGATACCTGTTGCCCCCATCATGTTGGCTGCGCCACCTACAAGGGTTTCCGCCCCATCAGTACCGCTGCCCCAATGATCTTGGGAACTGACGAATTCATAAGCACCGTTGACGACCGAGTTGCCCAGCGAGTCAAGAAGTACTATATCTCCATCACTTACTGTAATGGTATAAGCTTTAAGGTTGCCTTTCCAAAAAGTGGTTGCTGATGGTACAAACAGCGGAACATAAATTCGGTCGCCACTGATTGCAGCGTTATCCGGGTTGAAAGGGATTACCGGTGCAGTGTAAGCGTAAGGTATTGTTTGCTGCGCGTCATTGAGAATTGAAGTAAATGCGTCACGTAACCCTGCCACGGCACCACCTGCTCCAGAGCTGGATACTGGGTAGAAATCACCGCCACCAGCAAATGGCCCTACGATGCTTTCAAGGAATGTAGCGGTAGTGTCGGTAGTGTCAAAACCGATGGTATGGGTTGTGATGTTTTGGGTCTCTTCCCAGCCAGCGCCAGTTTCCAGGTCTGTCGTAAAGGCCCACTGGGCTATTTCCCGGGCGCATCGACCATTTTGCCATCTTGAAGTGGAATCACTTGCGCAGTTTGTGCCCTGGTATGAGGATAAACCGTAAGCTTGTCCTGATGTGGTTGAGTTGGAGTTGGGAGCGCCATCTGATAGCAGAACGATATGGTTGGTTCGACACCAATTGTCTTCTGGGTCTCCACTGATCGGAGAGGTCATGGTATTACCATAGGTGTCTGTGAAGGTGACGTCACGACGGAACCAGTTCACTGCTGCTTCGAGTGCTTTTACGGTTGGGGTATAGCTTGTTGTGCGTATGGTGTCGGTTTGGGCGTTAAAGCTGGCTCTGTTGCCGTCAAACAGTTTAAAGTCGCCAGAGAGTGCGCGTAAGTCAAGCGGTCCATCATTGCCCGTATTTGTCGTGTAGCCTAGCAAAGCGGCATTGGTATTACCCAGCTCTGTGTCATTGATGATGTCGTGCATCGCCTCTACCAGCATATCTCTTCGACTATCCGGCCAACCGCTTGACATACTGCCGGATTCGTCAAGTACGAAGAGTACATTTGGTGGAACAGGGTCTGGTGGCTCCTGTAAGTAGATCTCTATATCGTCGGCAAGTGATACCGGTGACAAAAGCGCGTAGATCAACGCACCACCCAAGGCAGGCAATAGACGCGAGGTGAATGATGTATTTTTAGGGGTGTTCATGCGGTGCTCCTTATTGCCTGATCAGCGCGACTTGCATCCGGTTATGAGTTCCGGTGCCGCTGCCATCTACAAATCCACGAGAATCTGCCAAATAAAGGTGAGTGACAGTGTCAAGCTGAAAGCCAGAGAAGAGAATATTACCTAAACCTTGCTCAGGATCGATTACAGCTTGATAGGTCATGTCGACATCAGCATGATATGCAGGGTGTTCAGCTGTTTCCTCAGAACGGAAAAAATCAGTTGTTGTGAGCATGTCATTGATGGTGGCCGGAATTCTTAAATCTAGCGCATCCAGCTCGGGGCCGGTTACTTTAGAAAGCGCATTTTCGGCGGCTTGAAAACTCATCTCCTTCAATTGATGGTTGACAGAGATCTTGGTTTCTAGATTGGTGTTACGCATGGAGCTGACACTGAGAAGGGTAATAATTGCGAGCAATATCATGCTAACGACCAATGCAGCTCCATTTTGTTTTGTAAAGTTTTTGTGGCCATTCGTCAGGGAGTTTAACTTGGGCATTTTGATCACCCTCCAAAATTTGTGGCTTGACGGTTCATGGATTGGTGCAGATTCCTCAATTGAATTGTGACATTCGCTGACTTAAAAGCTTGAGTTGAATCTGTTGGAGTGTATTCCATGCCCATGATGTCAAGAGGCTCTATAACGCTGGGACGGTACATCACTGGCATTTCCTGGCCATCTCCTGAACCGGTGACTATACCGATGCGGATTGCGACAACATTTACCCAGCGACTGTTGGTATCAACCACAGTTGCAGATAGATATTGATTGGCAATGCCGTCACCATCGGTGTCGACTCCATAAAGAGCGCGCATCCTTGCAATACCTGAAACCAGTGGTTGGGATATGGTTTGACTACCAAGAGTACCCTCACAAATGAGGTTGCCATCTACATCAACAAAAAAGCGCGCTGTTACAGGATTGGTGGTTCCATCCAGGACTACATCCAAACCGCAAGGTGCCGGGCCTGAGGCGTATCTAATGGCAACGACACTAGAGCCGTTATTTTCGTCTTCAATGCCGCCACTCCCTACTGCAGGGAAAGTGCGTAGTGCATCTGTGTCAGGTTGAGAATAGGCTGTAGTATCATCGTTTTCTGGAATGATACTCCTGCCGGCCATGACTATCGTTCTACGTAAATCCTGAATGGCAAAACGGTAGTTCTCAGTTGCGGCAGAAACTGAAGAGCGAGCGTTGAATGTGTTTTTACTGTCTATATAGACCTTACCAGCACCGCCCATGATGAAGATGCCAATCGCGCTTGCGATTAGTAGGGAGATAAGGGAGAAACCTGCTTGAGTTCCTATAGCTTGTCTCATGATTAAGGTGCTCCTGGAAGTATATCTGTAACCACTGACATGGTTTCGGGAGTAACTGCATCGCTTTTAATCTCCCAGGTTATGGCAACAGTGAATGAAGATAAGGGAGAACAGTCTATGCCATCGAGAGGTAGGGAATCGATACAGGTAACGACCATTTGTCCTCCGGGCAAGCTATTTTGTACTCCATTTCTGCAGCGTGTTTCCCATAGGTCGAAAGTTGCCATTTGTTGAGTGGTGCATTGGTCGGTATCTCCATCATTTGCAGCACCCGGAATCATCGCGCAAATCGCTGCTGGAGGTGTGTCACAGTCTGCAACGTCAGCAGAGATATAGTCACCATCGACTACACCCTGGAGATTGGCTCGCATACGATCTGCAAGGGAAGCGGTGAGGTCACTTGCCCGGGATCGATAGTCTGCATTGCTTGCACCTTGTAGTGCTGTTAATTGCAGTGAAGCAACACCTAGAAGCCCGATACCGATGACTACTGCAGCGACAAGTACTTCTACTAAAGTCATGCCTTGGCAACGGTTTTTTGACATAGATTTATATTTGTCTGTCATGGGCATGGTCCATCCTCTGCCAATCTGATAAAAGGGCGTCCAGTCAAGCTCAGACATATCCGGCTTTTGACAGTACCGCCGTAACTGATTTCAATGGAATCTGTATTGTCTAGGGAAGCTCTGCCTGTGGCATTGTAATTTAGGATAATGCCATTGATGGAGAGGCTAGCGTTGTCAGAAACATGATTTACGAGATTAAGGGCGCCAGCATCTACTCGCCATCCATTTGCTAGAGGAGTGAAAGTTGTTGTGCCGTTCTGGCGAACTGCTTCGCTTCGAGCTAGCAATATGGCACCCAACATTTCATTACTTGTTGTTGAAATGGTATTGCGTTGGGTTAAATCGATAAAGGTTGGGACTGCAATGCCCACAAGAATTGCTCCGATAGATATCGTCATGAGCAATTCGATGAGTGTAAAGCCTTTTATTCCTTTCATATATAAACCTCACATATACTAACCAATAGCTTAGGGTATGCAGCTTGGCACTGAAATACCGTTTATCGGTGTAGGGCGTCCATACATCTAAAATTGACCCTTAATAGGGCCTTTAGGAACGCAATTCAGTAACTATAAGAGTGTCTGTGGAGAAGTGGTAGACGAATTAACCTCTCTGGGTAGATTTGACCCAGTCACGCGTTTAGCGACACTCCTGACCAAACAGCAATCTTGTCTGCTTTGATGCTGAATGAAGATATCTCTAATTAAGCAGTGATTTTGGTAAAGCAAAAACCACCTCTTCAGGCTTCCCCTGGGTCTCAATGACAGTTTCAGCACCCCATTTTTTTAATTGCTCTATGACACTTTCGACCAAAATCTCGGGAGCTGAAGCGCCGGCGGTGACACCGACGGTCTTTTTGTCCTTGAGCCAGGCTTGATCGATATCATGAGCACCGTCTATCAGATAGGCGGGTGGGCCATGTTTTTCGGCGATCTCTCTGAGGCGATTTGAGTTGGAGCTGTTGGGTGAGCCGACCACCAACACCAGGTCGCAGCTCTTTGCCAGCTCTTTTACCGCATCCTGCCGGTTCTGGGTGGCGTAGCAGATATCATTCTTTTTTGGCCCGGTAATGTTGGGGAAACGCTGTTGCAGGGCGTGAATGATCTGCTGGGTGTCATCCATGGAGAGTGTGGTCTGGGTGACAAATGCGATTTTGTCGGTATTTTCGATCTCCAGCTGCTTCACGTCCTGGGCATTTACCACTAAGTGAATATGAGAATGGTCATCATTGTGCGTGCATTGCCCCATGGTTCCCTCCACTTCCGGGTGACCTCGGTGGCCGATCAAGATGACTTCATAGCCATCACGACAGCGGCGGGCTACCTCCAGATGCACCTTGGTTACCAGTGGGCAGGTCGCATCGAAGACTCTCAGTTTTCTTTTTTTCGCTTCCTCTCTGACTTGCTGGGAAACGCCATGGGCGCTGAAGATGACCGTCTGTTCGTCTGGAACATGGTCGAGTTCATCGACAAAGATCGCTCCCCGCTCTCGCAGGCTCTCTACCACGAAGCGGTTGTGTACGACTTCGTGTCGCACATAGATGGGCGCACCCAGTTGATCCAGTGCCCTCTCTACGATCTCTATGGCCCGATCTACGCCGGCACAGAAGCCACGGGGGTTGGCGAGTAAAATTTGTTGCATGATATTATTCAGCTGATTCTACACTGAGAATAGAGACTTTATACTGGAAACTCCTGCCACTGAGTGGATGGTTAAAGTCTACCAGAACCCGCTCTCCATCGATCTGTTGGATTATTCCGGGTGTCTCTTCACCCTGCTCTGTGGTGAAAGCGATAATTTGCGACTCCTCAAGGGATAGGTCTGCAGGAAACACACTGCGCTCGATCCAGTGGATATTTGCTTCGTCTTTTGCGCCATATACTTCATCTCCGGAGACCTCTAGAGACTGTTCATCTCCGCTATGGAGGCCAATCAGGGCGTATTCCAATAAGGGCTCCATTGTGCCGTCCCCCATTACGAACTCCAGCGGGGAGTCCTGGTACGTGGATAGCACTTCTGTGCCATCACTCAGGGTCAGGGAAAAGTGCATTTTTACACCACAGCCCAGGGCGATCTCGGGGTTGGTTGCTGTCATAAACTAATTTGCCGGCTGCATCTGTTCGAGTTGTCGCAGTTGAGGGAGTTCCAATTTGAGTCTATCTGCATGTTTTAGGGCTCTCTGTAGGCGTACCGGAGCACTCCTGCCCATGCACTTATGCTCAGGGTCTCCATCAAAAGCGGCGAGCATTGCTTGTATGAGTGCCTCGCTGTCGAATGATCTGCTGGTCATGGCCTCTTGTAGCAATATTACCTCCCTGGCTACTGATTCTGCGAATGGTTTGTGACTTTGCCACAACTCACTGACCGTTCCACCGGTTTTTAACCCTGCAATATTGGTTGTGAGTATATAGAGGTTTTTAACTACCAGCTGGAATAGCAGTTGATCCTTCTCCTCTAACCGGGTTGTTGGAATATTCACCGCTGCAAGTGCCTTTGAGAGCAAATCTGCGTGGGGACCGAAAACAGGAGAGGGGATGATCACTTTGGGATCCATTCCCGGCTTTTTCTCGAACCAGATCGAGATCACGGTGGGATCCGCAATCCCGGCCCACTCCTCAGGGAGCAGTTCATTTTGCAAAAGGCATGTGCGCTGTTTCCAGGGAGTGGGAAGTTTCTCCAGCACTGAGGGTAGATCCTTCTCACCTACCGCGACTACCACAAGCGTCGGCTTTGGAAGTTGAGCTGCCCGTTGTTCGATCTCCATCTCCCTGGTGATGGGATGGAGAGTGTAGCCCAGACGTAGAAAGCCCTTGGCTAAAACGCCGCCAATCTCACCGATACCGATCAATACGATCTCTTTTTTTAATTCTGTCATTCTGAGCTACTTAAAATTGAGGTAAAAACTGTTCGCATCATAGCGGATTTGCAATATTTTTTTAAAGGGCTAACATTAACTTAATCAGGAGGATTAACAAAGGTATTTATCGCTATGAATAATAAAGAAATATTTAAAAATAATGTCTTGCCCCTCTATGATGTCGAGGAGGTGTCCATGCTCGACGCAATGATACTTTTAAAGCATCATGCGAAATCGACAGGCGAGACATCCATATCTCGGGCGGCTGAGCGCCTTAAACCAGCTTCTGAACCACACGCTCATGAGCTGGTACGTTCTATGTCCGGGGGTTGAGCTGGCGCGCAGTACAGCTCTTGCTTGAGTTTCACTCTATTCGACTGCGTGACTGGATCTCTTTTCACCATTTGAGGCTATGCCATTCAGAATAGCTTCCCACCAACGTTGGGAGAGCACAATGGTATTGCGTGTAGTCTCCATATCCCCTCTGTGTAGCTCGATTTTGGCTGCAAAGTAACGACTTTATCCCCTCTATTTTAGTGTGTTTGGTTTGAACCGGATTGCGAACAGATTACTATGTAGCAATTGGTTACTACCCCTGTGGAGAGAAAAATGCAGATCGAGGGTCCTTTGAAAATTGGTGTGCTGGATGATCCTGAGCAACCAGGCCGAGAGCTACATGTCGATTTTACCTCTGAATTTCAGGCGCTCGGGTCTGAAGGACAGACCAACACCTTCAGTGACTATTTACAGACATTGCAGAAGAGCATTGTAGACTTGCCAGAGAGTGATCCTAACCGGGCAGGTATGTTGATAGTTCAACAGATTGCAGAGCAGTTGATGCCACACTTGGCAACTGGTGATCTGGAGCTGTCAGAGACAATTATTGTTGAGATGGGACGTGATCATGCCAGTAACTCCCTGATGAGTTTACTTAATTCATGACGCAATCAGCCCATATCCTCGAAGGTACCACGGAGAATTTTGACCGACTTGTGTTGGAAAACTCCAAACGAGGTCTGGTTGTGGTGGATTTTTGGGCCCCTTGGGTAGGGCCCTCGCTCAGACAGCAGGAGATCCTCAGCGATCTGGTCAAAACCTACGATGGCCGGTTTCTTCTAGTCACGGTTAATACGGATGAACAAAAGCAGCTGGCAGAACGTTTCGGGGTAAAAAGCCTGCCATCCTTCAAGCTGTTTCGCCACGGCAATCTGGTTGGGGAATATCACGGCATACAGCCTGAGGCAGACTACCCGAATATCGTTGAAACCTATGTGCATAAAAAGCTTGATGAGGTGAGTCGTCAGGGGATTGCCGCCTGGCAATCAGGAGATCCTGACCAGGCGCTACAGATCCTTGCACGGGGGGTTGTGGAAAACCCACAAAATCTTGCTCTACCCGCATTGATGGCCAATATTCTGATGCGTCAGGAACGCTATCATGAGGCCAAAGAGCTGCTGACCAGTCTGCCAGAAACAGCTCAGGAAGCAGTAGAGATACGCCATCTGTTAGCGCATGCTGACCTCATAGTCACTGCGCAGGATGTAGAAGAACCAAATGAATTGGTACAGCGTCAGCAGCAGGAGCCGGAGAATCCTGAACTGCTCTACCAACTGGCTGCGGTACATCTTCTGGATGATGATATTCAGAGTGCTCTGGATCTGCTCCTGAAAATGGTTCAGCAACATGCTACTTATCGGAATGGCGTTGCCCGTAAATCGATGAGTGCTGTATTGGATCGAATGGACTCTGAAGATCCGCAGGTGGCCCGTTATCGGCGTGAGCTGTTTCGACTTAACTACTAGTGTAGTGCTTCCCTTGTTAACATAGCCTCAGTCTGTAGGGGTCAGACTCCATGCCATACCCATTCCCATGTGCGGCTTTGAGCTGCATAATTTAACCAGGTATCCCGGAAGATAGTAGATATGCCAAGCAGTGGTAAGAATATAGGTTTTGTCTCTTTGGGGTGCCCAAAAAACCTGGTGGATTCCGAAAGAATACTCAGTCGATTACGTGCTGAGGGCTACCAACTGATCGGCAATTACGATGAGGCGGATCTGGTTGTTGTAAATACCTGTGGATTCATCGACTCCGCAGTGGAAGAGTCCCTGGAAGCCATTGGTGAAGCACTTCAGGAAAATGGCAAAGTCATTGTCACGGGTTGCCTGGGAAAGGATGAGGGCCGTATAAGAGCAGCCCATCCAAATGTTCTGGCGGTAACCGGCCCTCACGCTTATGAGGAGGTAATGGAGGCGGTGCACCAGCATCTGCCCGCGCCACACGACCCATTCACCAGCCTGGTTCCTCCCCAGGGAGTTAAGTTAACGCCCAGGCACTATGCCTATCTGAAGATCTCAGAAGGGTGTAACCACAGTTGCAGTTTCTGCATTATCCCTGATTTGCGTGGTCCGCTGGTCAGTCGGCCTTTTGGCGAGGTGATGCTGGAAGCTGAGCGATTGGTTGAGTCAGGGGTACGTGAGCTGTTGGTGGTTTCTCAAGATACCAGTGCCTACGGCGTAGACTTGAAGTATCGTCCCGATTTCTGGCAGGGACGACCGGTCAGCTCCAGACTGAAGGATCTGGCCACAGCCCTGGGTGAGTTGCAGGCCTGGGTGCGGTTGCACTATGTCTACCCCTATCCTCATGTGGATGATCTGTTACCTCTGATGGCTGAGGGAGATATCCTGCCCTATCTTGATATGCCGCTGCAGCATGGCAATATCCGAGTGCTGAAGGATATGAAGCGACCAGCGGCGACGGAGAAAGTGTTGGCCAGAATCGCCCGCTGGCGGAGGAGCTGCCCCGAACTGACGCTACGCAGTACGTTCATTGTCGGTTTTCCTGGAGAGAGTGAATCTGAATTTGAGGATTTGTTGGCTTTTTTACAAGAGGCCCAGCTCGATCGTGTGGGTTGTTTTGCCTATTCACCAGTCGAAGGAGCAGCAGCAAATCAGCTACCCGGCGCACTTCCTGTAGAAATAAGAGAAGAGCGGCAGGCGCGCTTCATGCAGGTGCAGGCAGAGATCAGCAGGCAGCGCCTGCAGTCGAAAGTCGGCAAAGAGATGGTGGTACTGGTTGATGAGGTGAATCAAAAGCAGGTCATTGCCCGGAGCAGTGCAGATGCACCGGAGATTGACGGTCAGGTGTTTATACCGGGTGGATGGGAGTTGGAAGCGGGGGATTTTATAAAAGTACGCATCACTGCTGCTACAGCTCATGACCTTCAGGCAGAGCCAATAGAGGTTGATGAAAGTGATATTGAGGAGAGGGTTTAAACCGGCGCATCCATGCGCCTTGCCAACCATTCAGACGAATGATTCTGTTGGGTTCGTTTACTCAGAAAGCGGAACCACTTTTACTGCCAATCTTCTTTAAAATCATAGCCAGTGGGCAGAAGCCTGTGAACGCTGATTGTAACAGGTTTAGCCCGACGAAGGCAGTGAAGTAGAGCCAGTATGGATGATGGTAGTGTGCGAGCGTCACGCTCAACAGAATTGCAAAGCCTGCGAAGGCTAGAACAATGCGGTCAATATTCATGAAATTGCCTCTAAACTGTCAGTAATGATCTGTCTAATACCATTGCCTGCGAATCTCAGAAAACGGTGTGGACGATCGTAACCAGCTGCATACGATCAAAAAGTGGGTGCAATATTAGCACTACCTAATATTTAGTCAAGGGTTGCCTAAATCATGGCCGGCAAAAGTTCAGATCATGATGTTCAGAATCAGCTTGTACATCACCTGCTAGACCATCCTGAGTGCTTTGGTCACAGCGTGGATCAAACAGAACATATAGAGACTCACATATCTCATCTATTACTGGTAGGTGACTTTGTCTACAAGATCAAAAAGCCTTTGAACCTGGGGTTTCTCGATTTTTCCACATTAGAGAAAAGACATCAGTTTTGTCTTGAAGAGTTGAGACTCAACAGGCGTTTGGCTCCCGATCTCTACAAAGGGGTTGTGGTTATCGGTGGAACTATTGATCAGCCAGAGATTGGGGGTGCTGGTCAGCCTTTGGAATATGCGGTAAAGATGAGCCGTTTCAAACAACAGGACCTGTTTGATCGGCGGCCGTTAGGGCGAGAGACGATTGATGAGCTGGCAAAACTGATCGCTGAATTTCATAAAAATGCCGCCGTCTCTTTAGATCCTTCTCAAGGAACAGCGGCGTGGGTGATGCTTCCCGTGATGGAAAATTTTCAAATTATCCGTGAGCTAAAACATCCGCTTTTAGAGAGTGAGCGTCTCAATAATTTACAAACATGGACGGAACATCAAGCCAATGAGTTGGATGGATTAATGCAAGAGCGTTATCAGGAGGGAAAAGTTCGAGAATGTCACGGTGATCTCCATCTGACCAATATTACCTTTTTTGAAAACAGGATAACGCCATTTGATGGTATTGAATTCAATCCAGCTCTACGCTGGATAGATATCCTCAGTGATATCGCCTTTTTGTTGATGGATCTTCAGCATCGTGGGCTGAGCTCATCTGCCGATCAACTATTGAATCGTTATCTGGAAGAGAGCGGGGACTATGCCGGATTGCCTCTACTGAGGTTTTATCTGCTCTATCGCGCTATGGTGAGAGCCAAGGTTTCTGCAATACGCATTACCCAATCGGATCTGCCCCATCAGCAACAACCAAAATATGTAGAAGAGTATCTCAGTTACCTCTCTCTGGCTGAGTCGTTGATCCGACATCCACCAGCCTCATTAGTTATAACCTATGGACTCTCCGGATCAGGAAAAAGTACAGTAAGTGAGCAACTCTCAGAACAGTTGATGGCAATTCGTCTTCGCTCAGATGTCGAACGAAAGCGTCTTTTTCCTGATGCTGAAAAGAGTAATGCGGATGGAAATCATACTCGGTACTCTGGCCAGGCAACACAGATCACCTATGCTCATTTATGCGCAATGGCGCGTCGCCTTTTACAGTCAGGGTTCTCAGTGACCATCGACGCTGCGTGTCTTAAGCAGTGGCAGAGAGAGATCTTTATTCAGATGGCAGAAAGCCTGCAAGTACCTGTGTTGATACTCGAATGTAAGGTTCGGCAGGAAGTTTTGGAAAAACGGATACTATCAAGAAAGCAGTTGGGGGTGGATGCTTCTGAGGCTGATCTCGATGTTTTATCATTGCAGCAAAGGAGTATTGAGCCACTGACTGAGAAGGAGCGGCTACATACGCTTGTGGTTGATACAGAGTCATTTCCACCGCAAGGATTTCTTGCGACAGTATTGCAGCGTCTTATGCTGTAGCTGGTAGGGAATTCCTTTTCATTTTCTGAAATAATTCTGTAGTTGTTGGTTTAATCATAAATCACTCTAAGCTCCGGGTAATAGATAAGAGGTTCTAATGCGCTTTCCCCATCTTAAGATTGGTCAAAGTTTCATCTATCAGGGTAAGCGGTATAGCAAGACCGGGCCCATGACTGCATCAGAAGAGGAGAGCGGTAAGAGCTGTATGATCCGTCGATCTGCAGAGGTTATGACTCTGGATAATTCCGAAGAGGTCAAACAGCCTCTACCAAAAAGCTTTACTCAGGATCAGGTGGTTGAGCTTTTAGAGGCCTATAAGATTGAGCTGAAATCCTGCTTGCAGACCAGAGTGGATGAGCATGAAAAAGTGTTACTTTCAGATCTGTTGAGCTGCATGGATAGCGTGTCTGTGAATGATCTGGTATCCCGCATGAAATAACAGTTTTTCTGTACTACAGTCTTTCGTAAATTTGGGTTAGATACTAGCCTTGATTGTCAGTATGGGATCGTGCCACACCACTAACTGATGAGTGATCGTTTAGCTTAATTGGTGGGGCATGGCCCCACCCTACGCCTATACGGTCAGGGGAATGACCCCACCTATACAGTCAGGTAGG
>NZ_JBSYOQ010000063.1:40000-59422 GCF_058244645.1 Candidatus Thiodiazotropha sp. AKAK3 | reverse complement strand
ACCCTTGAACTGCAGGCCCTGGCTTCAGAACTGGAGTCTCATGTTGGACGATTCAAGGTTTGAAGAGGCGGTAGATATTCCACCGTCAATGGAGAAAGTGACTTGAAATGTTGCTCACTATAGTTTGTGGCTACTATCTGATCATGGTTTCTGTGTTATTTACACTTAAGGACAAAAAACAGGCTTTGCCCGCAACGGGCGGGGCTTTGCCCTGGCAAAAGGCTTGAGTAAAAAATACTAAAGACTGGATCAAACCTCAAACTGTCACTCACCTTACTTGGTGGGGCAGGGCCCCACCCTACCGTTTTTTTAAGAGCGGAGAAAGGATGCATTTCTAAGTCATATTATGTTTCAGCTCGCAGTTATTTATACATACCAATCACCTCTTTAAAAGAATCACCCGAACTGTTTTTCAGCCAGTAGCGTCCGTGTGTAACAAATGTTCCAGACTACTATCTCAGGATTTATAGAATGAAGTTAGTGAGGACGATCACACCGCGTTTTTTTAACATTAAGGAGTTATCAAGATGACTGTAGAGAAAATTACATTTGCTATTGTTGGTATTCTGATTATGGCTACCGTTGCAGCTTACCTAACGACTCAAGTCGATATTTTTTTATATGCTGCTATGTTTGTAGGCTTCATGATATTCCAGGCCCCCCTCACAAAATTCTGCCCACTCCCAGCATTGCTAAAAGCTATGGGAGTACCCACTGGGAGTCTATTTGGAAAAATGGATTCTGGCTCCTGAATCCATTCGTGGCGCCATTGACATCGTGATTCAACACCGCGAACTGCTATCGTTTTCTATCAGGAAAACTATGGTGGTCTAAGTTTCGACTGAAAAGATCAATGGCACCATGACCAAGGTAACAATCAATGCCAGTACCTGGAGCGGAACACCAATCTTCAGAAAATCACTAAAGCGATAGTTACCTGGACCAAGTATCAATGTATTTACCGGTGAGGCCACGGGTGTCGCGAATGCTGTGGAAGCTGCGATCGCGACTGTCATTAAAAACGGCGCTGGAGAGAGTCCCATATCAAGTGCAAGGTTAAGTGCAATGGGTGCAATCAATACTGTAGTTGCCGTATTGGAGATAAATTGACTAAACAGTGAGGTAAGCAGAAACAGCCCGCCAAGTACCGCCCTGGGTCCCATATCATGGAAAAACCCTGCCAGGCTAGTGACCATCATGCCCGAACCACCGGTCACTTCTAAAGCACGCGCCAGGGGTAACATGCCTGCAATCAACACAAGACTCTGCCAGTTCATTGACCGGTAGGCCTCATCCATACTGACACACCGAGTTGCTATCATGGCAAAGGCACCCAACATCACTGCCACCAGATTAGAGGTAAGCTGAAGGGTCATTACAATCAACATACCAAAGGTGACCAATACAGCCCAGGGTGCCTGGTTTCCATGCCAAGTACGCTCAACTATCTCCTGAGGCAGCTCCAGCAACGCCAGATCACGCCTGGGGCCGTTCATCTGCTCCAATGCTTCCCAAGGGCCGGCAAGCAACATCATGTCGCCCGCCTCCATCCTGGTTTGATCAAAATCGAGCGCCATTGGTTGATCAGCCCGTCGAATCGAGAGTACAGTCAGACCCTGACGGTTGCGGAAGTTACCTTCTCTGACGGTCTTGCCAACCAGCGGTGACCCTGGCACCACCAAAGCCTCAGCCATACCGAACTGGCCCTGTAGACGCCTGCGCAGCCCAGAGGGAAAACCCAGGTCACTTAACCCCAGATAATCTGCATGGCGATCTATTAATGCCTGGGGTGCCACTACATATAGTTCATCACCCTGACGCAGGCGAGTGCCGATCAAAACCGGCTTCAAAGCAGTCAATAGCGCGCCATGTCGCTCCACTGCCATTACGGTAATAGCAAAATTTCTTCTTAATCCAACCTCACCCACAGTCATATCACAAAGGAGTGATCCAGTACGAACCTGCAGTCGGTGCAGTCCCTCCGTAATACCGTACTCCTCTGCCATGTCATGCAGGCTCCGCCTTGCCAACTCACCTTCAGCTACCTTTCCGCCAGGTAATAGTCGCCTCCCCAGAGTCAGCATGTAGACAATACCAACAAGCAGGATTGCTCCACCGATAGGTGCAAAGTCAAAAAAGCCAAAACCTTCCATGCCGGCATCCACCAAGGCTCGACTAACTGCAAGATTCGGCGGTGTACCAATCAGCGTCAACATACCACCAATGAGCGAGGCAAAGGCTAGAGGCAGCAGCAATCTACGTGCAGCCAAGCCAGCAGAACGGGCCATACTTATAACCACAGGAATAAAAATTGCCACCACACCAGTAGAGCTCATAAATGCGGAAAGAATCGCTACTGTTGGCATCAATAATAGAATCAGATGCCACTCACTACCTCGTCCTATGGTAGCAATGCGCTGCCCAACCCACGCCGCCACACCGGTTCGATGCAGGCCCTCCCCAATAACAAACAGCCCTGCAATCATCATCACCAGTGGATCACCAAAGCCAGCAATAGCTTCGGAAGGTGTAACCACACCGGAAAGCGCCAGAGCAAGAATTACAAAAGCTGCAGTCAGGTCGAGTCTTACACGACCGCTAAAGAATAGGATTATCGCGACAAGTATTAGGGCGAAGACAAAGTAGGGTTGCCAGATCACATGGATTCCAGGAGTCAGCTATTGAATTGTTTCGATCCACTCATCAGAAGCAAGTGGAAGCCTGAAAAGGGGTCGATTAAAGCCTAACTCTAATGCAATCAACCATCCTCTTACAGTAATACCAGATTATCCCTATGTATTAACTCATCCTCATCCACATACCCCAGAACCTCTTCAATGCGACTGCTGGGTATACCCTTCAGACGCATCGTCTCCTGGGCATTATAATTGACCAGACCCCGGGCAATTTCATTTCCTGCAAGATCAATGCAGACCACAACTTCGCCACGCCCAAAATCTCCCTTAACGTCACAGACCCCAACCGCCAGCAGACTGCTCCCCTGCTCCCGTAACACACGTACCGCACCATCATCCAGAGTCAGGCTTCCTCGCGGCTGAAGCTGACCAGCTAACCAGCGTTTTCTTGCCGCCTGCCTCTCTTGAACAGGCACCAATAGTGTACCAACCTCCTCTCCTCGGGAAATGGCATCTAGAACATGCTGAGTTCTACCCGATGCGATAATCGTACCTGTACCGGAACGAGCAGCCAGCCTTGCAGCCCGTACCTTGGTTACCATACCCCCCAAACCGAGCCCACTCGCACTGCCCCCTGCCACAACATCGAGTTGCGGATTATCGACTCGCATCATATTGATCATAGAGGCATCAGGGTTGAAGCGTGGATCAGCATCAAACAGACCCTCCTGGTCTGTTAACAACACCAACAGATCAGCCTCGATCAGATTTGCCACTAAAGCAGCCAGGGTATCGTTGTCTCCGAAACGAAGCTCATCGGTTGTTACCGTATCGTTTTCGTTGACCACAGGAACCACACCCAATTCAAGCAGGGTACGAAGGGTACTGCGCGCATTCAAATAGCGGGAACGATTTTCAAGATCATCCCGGGTCAGCAGAACTTGAGCCGTATGCAGATCATATTTTTGGAATCCCGCCTCCCAGGCATGTACCAATCCCATCTGACCAATGGCTGCTGCCGCTTGCAGTTCATTTAGATTATGAGGACGGTTTCGCCAACCCATTCGGCTCATACCTTCCGCGACTGCTCCAGACGATACCAGCACCACTTCATTACCGGCATGCCGGAGTGCAGACATCTGTTCAACCCATGCAGAGAGTAATTCATGGGATAAACCCTTACCGTCAGCAGTAAGTAGTGCGCTACCGATCTTTATAACCCAGCGCCTCGAACTGGTGATCTTTTCCCGGGAAATCATTTGCTACCTGATATGGTGGTTTAAGTTAATCGACTATCCCATGAGTGATTCTGCTATCAGCTTTGCAGTGGATCCCACTCAGCATCATCATCTTCTTCAGCAGGCTGCTCCTCTACCCGCCAAATCTCCTCGAGTCGTAACATGAGGTCCGATACAAGTTGCTTTGTACCCTCACCACTTACTGCTGAGATGCCATAAACCGGCCCTTCCCAAGCCAATGCCTGACACAGATTGCGACTTCTCTCTTCAAAATCATCTGCCATCAGCAGATCTTTTTTATTCAGCACAAGCCAACGCTCTTTGGTTGAAAGCTCATCAGAATAACGCGATAGCTCCTTTTCAATCTGACGAACTTCAGCTGCACTGTCAATGGTCTCATCCAATGGTGCAATATCTACAAGATGAAGCAACAGACGGGTACGGGAGAGGTGCTTGAGAAACTGCAATCCAAGCCCTGCACCCTCTGCTGCACCCTCAATCACACCAGGAATATCAGCCACGACAAAGCTATGATCATGACCGAGACTGACAACACCGAGATTGGGATAGAGGGTAGTGAAGGGGTAATCCGCTACACGGGGCCGGGCACTGGAAACCTTGCTGATCAGGCTCGACTTACCCGCATTCGGCATTCCCAACAGACCAACATCCGCCAATAGAATCAACTCCAGGCGTAATTCCCGACGATCACCTTCAGTACCATAGGTAAATTGCCGTGGCGAACGATTGGTGCTGCTTTTAAAGTGCACATTACCTATTCCCCGCTCACCTCCTTTGGCGACCAGCATACTCTGCTGGTGCTCCAGCAGCTCACCCAGTAACTCCCCGGTTTCGTCATCCAGAATACGTGTGCCCACCGGTACTCGCACCTTGAGATCACTGCCTTTTCGACCGGTACGTTCACGGCCCATGCCATTCTGGCCACGCTCTGCCTTATGGGTTCTCTGTGTGCGAAAGTCCACCAGGGTGTTGAGGCCACTATCGGCAATCAGGTAAACACTGCCGCCATTGCCCCCATCACCACCATCAGGCCCGCCTTTGGGAATATACTTCTCGCGCCGAAATCCGGCACAACCATTTCCCCCGTCTCCGGCAATAACTTTTATCTTGGCTTCGTCTACAAATTTCATAGGCTGATGTACTGTCTCATACTAATGCGTGAAATCCGCGTGACGCCAGGCCATCGTCTGAGTTGCGCTGCCTGACAAGGAGCTGCCATTGTTGGCGCATCGCGCCTTGCCTTGGAAAGAGTGCAAGCCTCTGATATCACGCTTGAGTTAGAGACAGTGCACTAAAACGCAAAAAGCCTCGTACACAGACGAGGCTTTTGAGCGTTAATTCCGTAGTAATACTAGTCGGTAACAACGCTCACATATTTGCGATTGCGAGGGCCCTTGACTTCAAACTTCACGGTACCGTCTGCTTTGGCAAACAGGGTGTGATCCTTGCCAATGCCAACATTTACGCCATTATGGAACTGGGTGCCACGCTGACGAACGATGATATTTCCAGCTTTTATAGCCTGATCACCGAAAATCTTGACGCCAAGACGTTTGGATTCCGAATCGCGGCCGTTACGTGTACTACCGCCTGCTTTTTTATGAGCCATCTCTCTCTCCTAACCGCTAATGCCAGTGACTTGCAACTCAGTGAACCACTGACGATGTCCCTGACGTTTCATATGGTGCTTGCGGCGACGAAACTTAATGATCTTCACTTTCTTGCCACGGCCAATGGATTTAACAGTAGCCGTTACCTTGCCGCCTTCAACATAGGGCGTACCGACTTTCACATCATCACCATTGGTGATCATAAGAACCTTATCCAGCTCCACCGAAGCGCCCTCATCAGCAGTCAGCATTTCGACTTTGATGGTATCGCCTTCAGAAACGCGGTACTGTTTTCCGCCGGTTTGAATTACCGCATACATTGCATTAATCCCCGAAATATCCCGTTATTCCCCCAGCCAGACATCTGGCGAGGTAAAGAGCCGGAATTCTACCCGTACACTTTCAATGGGTCAACCCAAAGCGTGTATCAATTCTACTGAAATTACCCTAACCCTGTTTGTTGCGCTTTAAGCCTGAGCGACGGCACGCTTTTCAGCCTCGATAAATATCCGTTTTATCTGGGAAAATTCTGCTTTAATCGCCAAATCCATCTCTGCTATCGACTTCTCAACCTGGTCAGCGGTCAGATGATCCTTAAAGTCCACGCTGAGATTGACCAACACAAAATCCGGCCCCATATGCATGGTGAGTACTTCATTCACGTGATCCACGCTCTCTTTATCAGCAACTATTGCCTTAATACCTTGAATCACAGGCTGATTTGCACTCTCTCCAATTAATAGACCCTTCGTCTCATAGGCGAGCCATATCGCTGTTCCCACAAGTATTAAGCCGATTACTACCGACGCCAAACCATCGAAAAGCGGAAATCCGGTCATCTGCGCCAGCATAACGCCTAAAAATGCCACAATAAGTCCCAGCAGTGCTGCCGTATCTTCGAACAAAACAACAAATATAGAGGGATCTTTTGCCCTTTGAACCGCCTCCATATATCCCCATTTACCTTTCACCTTGGTGAATTCCCTGAAGGCGAATAGCCAGGCTGCCCCCTCAAACAACATGGCCAACCCTAGTACCACATAGTTTATTATCGGGTTACTGATCGGTTCCGGGTGCTGAATATGTTTAATCCCTTCATAGATAGAAATACCGCCACCCAGTGCGAAAATCAGGATCGCAACGATAAAGCTCCAGAAATAGATCTCCTTGCCATAGCCGAAAGGAAAAGCCTCATCCGCCGGTTTTTCAGCACGGGCCATGCCATACAGCAGTAACCCCTGATTCCCGGTATCAACAAGGGAGTGGATGCCCTCGGATAGCATTGCAGAGCTACCAGTAAAAAATGCAGCGACAAATTTGGTAATCGAGATCAATGAATTACCAGCCAATGCTGCGAAAATAACTTTTTTAGAACCAGATGCCACAACCAAACTCCTTCAACAGGTAGCCAATAAGCCGATCAATGCGACGCAGAGTATATCCTTTCTCAGCACCCAGGGAGTTCCGTCAGCTAAAAAAAACGTTAAGAGATCATCGAGTGGATTTATTCTGAACATTAAACTCTGTGTGAGAGGTATTGTTTGCAACCCGCCCGGAAAATATCGTGGTTAATTCAGATGCAGGCAGAGGGTGACTGAAATAGAATCCTTGTAGAGCATCACAACCATATTGGCGTAAGTTTTCTGCTTGAGCTTCAGTTTCAACACCCTCAGCAATGACATCAAGTTTTAAACGTTTCGCCATTTCAATGATTGTCATAGTAATCTCTTTTACACTTTCATTATCCTGAAACTCACGGGTAAAAGACTGATCGATCTTGATACGATCAAAAGGAAAATGTTGCAGATTACTCAATGATGAGTAGCCTGTACCAAAGTCATCGATTGCAAGCTGTACACCCTCTTCCTTCAACAGATGCATAGCAGATCTTGCCTCATCAAGATTTTGCATGACTGTACTCTCAGTGACCTCCAATTCTAAAAACCTGGGATCAAGCCCGCTGTCATCAAGAGATCTACGCACTTCAGCCACCAGGTTCTTGTCACTGAACTGCACTGGTGAGAGATTAACAGCCAAACGTAGAGGCCCGAAGCCTTCATGATTCCACTGTTGCACCTGTTTGCAAGCCGTGCGTAACACCCACAAACCGATTGAACGAATTAATCCAGTATGTTCAGCAACCGGAATAAAAGCGCTGGGATAGACCAGACCTAACTCAGGATTATGCCAACGTATGAGCGCTTCAACTCCAAAAATACGTCCGTTACCGGTAACTACCTGGGGTTGGTAGTAGACCTCGAATTCACTGCGCTCAATCGCATAAGTAAGCGCCTGTTCCAACTGAGATCCCTCTTTAACCTCTTTAGCTATCTGCTCAGAAAAGAGACAGATGGAATCTGAATTCTGCATACGCGCACGAAACACAGCCATATTGGCATCACGCAATAAACTCTCTCCATCCTGACTTTCGGTAGGCCAGAGACTCAATCCTATGCTCGGCCCGAGAAAAGCAGAGTTACCCTCATACACCATAGGTTGCTGTAATACAGCAAGAAGATTTTTCGCAATCAAGTGCGCTGACTCCAGGTCATTAAGTCCATTCACTAAAACACCGAAGTCATCACCACCTAGATGAGCAACAAGATCATCGCTTCGCACCACATCACGAATCCGCTGTGCAATCGCTTGTAATAACTGATTACCAGCTGCTCCGCCGATGATTCCGCCAGCAGAGCCCAACCATTTAACATGCACAATCATCAATGCAGAGCACTTGAAATCATCAGAGCCCGAACTGCTCAAGCCTCTCAAATATTCATCCAATGCGTATTGATTAGGTAAGCCGGTTACAGCATGGTGCATAGCCTGATCATACATTCTGATGTTCAGTGACTTGTTAACCTGTCTCTCATGCAGATGAAGCCAGACCCCCCATAGCGGGAAGCCTATAAGTAGTGGAACAATCGAGGCAGCAGGGGCAAACCAGACTTGGCTGAGAGACAAGGTAAGCCCTGATAGAGCGGGTAGACCAACAATCGCAATCAGAAATAGAACAATAGACAGAGGAAACCTGGTTGAAGACAGCACCAAAGCAATCACCCCTGTTATGATCAAGGTCAGGAGCAGATGATATCCATGATCCATCACTCTCAATAAGCTGCCATTCAAGAGACCACTCAGCACATGGGCATTCAACCTGACCCCTGGCATGCGCTGATGACTCTGGGATACTGGTGTAGAAATAACATCACCCAGACCGGTAGCAGTTGAGCCAATCAATACATACCGACCTTCAATCCTCGATGCAATTTCATCATCATTGAGCAGTTGATGAACAGAAATGGTTTCAACTGTATCCGGACTTGGATCATAAGGAATTAAAAACTCTCCGGAGCGCAGCCAACTTGACTCACTGCTCATTGGTGACCGTTTATTGATCATACCAGGCAGAGAAATCTGCTCACCTGCCACATTCATAAGCGCTAAAGAAAATGTTGCCCAACGGGCATCATCCAGTCCAGCATGCAAGAAAAACCTACGGCAAAGCCCATCACTGTCGATCTCAAAATCAACATGTCCCAAACCAGCTGCAGATGATGCAAGTATGGGAAGCGGCAGCACCTCTGAAATCGAAATGCCTGACAGAGGATTACTCGGTGCCACAGCAAGTACGGTAACCCCGTTTGCTGCAATTGCTTCGGCAAAAAGTTGATCGGCCTGAGGATCGTTCCGTTCAGCTTCAGAGAAAAGCACATCAAATCCAACAACCCGTGCATTCATAACTGTCAAACGATCAAGCAGTTCAGCATGAAAACGTCGGGACCAGGGCCAACGACCAAGCTCCTCTAGACTCTTATCATCAATGGCGACTACCACCAACTCATCACTGATATGATTATCAAGAAGATTGAGAAAGTAGTCGTAAAACAGAAAGTCGAGGCGCTTAATTGCCGCACTACCAATGAGTACATTGGCACAGACAACTAAAGCTACCGCCAGGATAACCTGACTGACTTTTCCTTTATTGAAAAAGTGCTTGAACATTCCTCTACAAAAACAGCAAACCGTAAATCAGACTTGCAGGAACTATCCAAACGCTTATACCAAGCAGAGGGTCGATCTTGTGGACATCACTCCATGGCCCCTGATAATCATCCTCGTCTACTACACAGACTCTCAAATAGCGTAGTTGACTATAGATATGTTCGATTTCAATCTCATTTTTCGAGACAACTTGATCAAGTTCAAGATGGTTGAAGTCTGGATCATGAGCTATCTGAACATGATAACGATGATCAGAATCTAGCTGTTGCCAGGAGCCCATAACTCGCTCTTCAGTAACCACCATAGTGACACCAGGTGGCTCCAGTTCAGATCTGAGACGCCATGAACGAACGATTCCGGCAGGCCCCAGCTCTCCACTATCTGATTTCGCAGCAACACGCCAATAGTAGGTTCCCGGTTCGGATATATCGGTCAGTTTGATATGATCGACATCTTCAACCTCCCTCTTAATGACAATATCCTCGAAAGCCTGATCCGTTGCGACTTCCAGGAGATAACCACTCGCATAGTCGGGCCTATCCCACTTCAGCTCAATATCGCCTCCCTGCAACATCTC
This sequence comes from Candidatus Thiodiazotropha sp. AKAK3, assembly GCF_058244645.1. Classification (NCBI taxonomy): domain Bacteria; kingdom Pseudomonadati; phylum Pseudomonadota; class Gammaproteobacteria; order Chromatiales; family Sedimenticolaceae; genus Candidatus Thiodiazotropha; species Candidatus Thiodiazotropha sp. AKAK3. The sequence goes on along the minus strand of NZ_JBSYOQ010000063.1, from coordinate 49,335 downwards.
TCCATCAGCCGGGCTAAGTGATTGCGGTGGTTGAGGATGCCTGTCAAGAATAAGCCTCTTAACCGTGTTACTGCCTTCCAGCCCATCTGCATCGATACCTCGAACGCTTACCCAATAGTCTCCATCTGGTAGATCCGGAAGGCTAAGCTGATGATCAGTAACGACCTGTTCCCAGAGCAGAATATCCAATTGTTGATTATCACTGACCTCTAGCCGGTAGTTTTTAGCCCCCGCGAGCTTTTGCCAGCCAAGTTGCCAATCCAACTCTCTGAGAGGTTCGGGAATTTCATTCAGTTTGGGTGGTGATAATAGTTTTCGCGGTGGTATTGGTGGCTGCCCCTGAGTTACCTGGGTACCAAACCCGGCTTTAACCAGCGCTTGCTCTTCAGCGCCACTGACCACCACATCCCCTTCCAGAACCTCAATGTTAGAGGATTCTCCATCCAGGCTGACAGCCGCACGATAAGCTGTACCTCGAACTGCAGTTATTGCAGATGGTGTATGAATTTCAAAACGTGATCCAGGACCTTCGGAAGGTTTTACTCTGGTTTGTATACGGCCGCGACCCAGATGCAGTCTTGAATCAACCATCCCTGTCTCACCATGGGCACTGAGATGGTCAAAGCGCATCTCTGCATCACTGTGCAGTGTCAACCTTGTGTCATCAGCAAAGACAATAGCAACACTGCTATCTTGTCCTGTCTTCAGCGTATCCCCCAAATGGATCAAAGCACCAGGCTTGAGGTCATTCAGAGCTGTTCCATCTGAGCGGGTAATTTTGACTTGACCACCAATCAATTCGATTCGTGCAGGAACTGCATTGCTACGAATCCACTTCATCGGGACCCTAAGCCAACTGCCGGGCTGCAAGCGTTTGGGGTTCTTGATGTTATTCAGCTTTCGAAGCTGTTCGAACCTCATCACACTGTCTAAGTACTTGGTGCTGAAATCCCACAGGTTGTCACCATCGACGACTGTATATACCCAATCTGCAGAGTGTACAGGCATGGAGAGCAACATAAAGAGAAGTGCAGATTTTAATAATGAGATTCGCTTCAGCAATGGACTTCCCCTTTTTGTCCCAAGATTAGCGATATTGTTGAACGCCCATCAGGAATCCAGATCATGAATTCGAATAAAGTTCTTTATGCAATAAGTCTATACCAAACACAATACACTGACAGCTCATCCAAATCATGAAAGTGCAGAATAACGGTTAGGTTCCACCCGATCCAGGTCGAAATGAGTCACCAAGCTTCCATAGAGCAAACAAAATTTAGACATCGACAGCACAATGGCGCCCTAAATCAGTTAAATTTAGATTTATGATAAAACCGGGCTAATCGATAAGGAATTCGATCAAAAGGATCGATATTCGGGAAAGCGCAAGGTTACACAATCCCGCTGAGCGCCTGCAATTACGCAGGTTAAGGAAAAATGGAGCCGGCGAGAGGATTCGAACCCCCGACCAGCTGATTACAAATCAGCTGCTCTACCAACTGAGCTACGCCGGCTAAGGAGTGCGAATTCTAAGCGTTTCTTCTCTCTCTGGCAATCCTAACGACACTCAACAGCCTTAGAAACCAGTTCGGGAAAATCTTTCACCAGTCTGGACCAGTCTTGATCACTGATTCCAGTAGGGTCGTTTGCCTGATACCTGAGCCAATAATTGGTTTTTTCCCGGTATCGAGGTTGAATAACCGATTCAAACCCTAATGCATCGATTTCACGTTTTCGATCCCCTGCACGAACCTCATCCCGGAACAGTCCCAGGGAGATGGCGTGCACCAATTCACCACTGGTAAAGCGCCACAGGTCTGAAACACCGGATTCTTCCAACCTTTTCGCTATCTTGACCGCCTCCCTGCGGGTAGCTTGTTGCGGAATAAGTACCCAATACCCGGCCTGCTCATTACGCGTTTCCGATTGAAGTTCAGGTTTTAATCCAAGTGCGCGGAGGCGAACAGATATCTCTTCCGCCGCCGATCTGGTTTCCACATACCCAACCATGGCGCAGCGTGGCACCACATCAGATGTGGTGACCATTTCCGGCTCAACTGCAACATCAGCTGTTTCCGAGGGCTTATCAGCTTCCAGCTCCAGTTCAGCCTGAGATTGAGCCTCAACAACAGCAGCGTCAGCAGGCTGGGTTTGTTCAGCTTCAGGGTCGGCTTTGCTATCCATAGTTTGCATCGCCTCTTCATCTTTCACAGTATCTGTTTCATCGACCGTAGCGCTTTGACTAAGCTCACTTGCAAGTCTTAACTCGCCTACATCAGTCGTAGCGTATGATATCTCTACCTCCTGCTGTTGAGGGTAAATCAACAGAAACAGGCCAAGATTAATCAGTATCAGAATAAAGAAGAACCATTTCATAAGTCAGTTTGTTTAACCTAAAAAGATCAGTTGGGCAGCGTGATTCACCCAACAGGTGACCAAGACCGTCGCAGCTATTTTCAAAAAAATCAGGAACCTGCTATTAGAATGGAGCGGTCAACTGATTCTTTTAGGTTTAAGTCGACTGTAAGGCCAAGCCTTGTAAAACCAGATCGGGTACGATCTGGTGAGCAATCATAAGATATTCAGACAATTGATGGGCATTTCCACCGGTAAGAATGCATTCCACGCCACCACCACAAATTTCCTGCAAACGCAGCAGTGACCTTTCTACCATGCATAGGTGTGTCAGCATAGCACCACTTTGAACGGCTGTTGCGGTATCAGTCGCAAATTCACTTAAATTCAAGTGATTGTTATCTATGGAAAGATCTGTATTAAGATCAAGACACTTGGCATAAAGTTGCAATCCAGGGATTATGGTTCCACCCAAATGGCATCCTTTATCATCCATGCCATCAATCGTAGTTGCCGAGCCCAGATCCACCACAATCACAGGCCTGTTACAGATTCTGCGCGCAGCAAGTAGAGCCAGCCAGCGATCCACTCCCAATTGCGAAGGTGTAGCATAACCGTTGACTACCCCTAATTCCTGCTGCACTGTTTCTGATATCCGCACGGTAGCTTGCCAATGCCGAGTGATCCATGAGGTTAAATTATCGACCACTTTCTGCTGTCTGACAGAGGCAATATGCACTTCCGCAGGTTCAGCCATATCAGACCATGGGGTATCAATTGCCTCGGGTAACTCTTGAGAGTTTGCTCGATGAACAACTTGAGACTGCAAATCCTTTTCACTAGCCCATTTGATCAATGTATTGCCAATATCAACAAAAAGCTTCATGACAAGACCTATCCGGCTCTCCTTAGACTGACTTCACCAGCATGAAAACAACGGGGCTCCCCCTCGATCCGAATAAGGATTCCTCCGGAGTCATCGATACCGAGGTGCTGACCATTTTGGGCACGATTGGCACTGCGGATTACCACCTCTTTCCCCATAAACAGATCACTGGCATGCCACTCATCTATAAAACTTCGCAACCCTTCAGCTCTATATTGTTCCGCAATGTCACTTAAGTGAATTGTCAAACTGGCAGCAAGTTCACTTCGGCTACAGGCTGCAATTTCAGGTATCTCTCGTAAATCACTCCAGGGCTGATCTATCTCTTCTCCCAGGCTACCCATGCCAACATTGAGACCGACACCCACAACCACCTGAGACGGACCACTGGTTTCACCTGACACCTCAAGCAGCAGTCCTGCCAACTTTTTTCCCTGCCAAAGAATATCATTGGGCCACTTAAGCCCTGCTTGATAACAATTCAGTTGACGTAACAGTCGTAAAACACCAATTGCCGATGCCAGACTTAGTCCTGCTACTTGCGTCGGAGCAAGGTCAAAACGAAACAGCATGGAAAAATAGAGGTTTCTGCCAAAAGGCGATACCCATTGGCGGCCATGCCGACCTCTACCGCCATTTTGTTGCTCAGCCAAACAGACAGACCCTGACTCAATCCCCAAAGCAGCCTGTTGCATAAGCCAGCTGTTGGTGGAATCGATTGTAGTGTGAATATTCAGTGAAGGTAGAGTGCCTGGATTTGATTGTTGTAATCGTTCAATTATCTTTTCACGATCCAGTAAATCAAGGGACTCACTGAGCCGGTAACCCTTACCTTTAACAGCATCGATCCCAAGAAGATAGCGGTCCTTCACGAGTTGTAGTTTTTTCCAAACTGCAGCACGGCTAACACCAAGCTTAGCCCCCAGCTCTTCACCAGAGTGGAAGCGCCCATCCGCCATGATTTTAACCAAGTCAAAATTATCTGACATTACCCATCAACCATGCTGTCAGTCGATTTGCCGCCTCTGTATCTTCCTCATCGGTCAGTTTAAAATAACAGGTATCTTGCGGCGCTTCTGTTGGCTGCAGATGGATAGACATCAACATGTCACGTCGAAACAGATGAAGTTCAATAGTGCAACCCAGGTCAGTGTCGGCTATATATCTTTCAAGTTGCTTGGCATTTACCCTAAGTCCATCTACTGCGATAATCTCATCGCCAGCTGATAACCCACTATTTTGTGCTGCGCCTCCATCAAATACCTGCTCTACACGAATTACCCCATTTTTATCTGTCCATTTCGCTCCAATCGCAAGAGTGACACCAGGATCAGCTTCGGATCTACGAACTATGCCACCTTTATCCTCCTGCGACTTTGCCGGCATCAGTTTCAACTCTACACCAAACAACTCGAGACACTCTCTAAGGGGTAACTCAGCTGTTGAACGAAGTCCTAAATCAAAAAGTGGCTTGAGATCCAACGATGTTATCTCGGTAGCGACCTCTTCAAAACCATTTTCAGGTACACCTTTACCGGTTTTTCCATAGCGTAACCACATCTCACGCATTACCTGATCAAGTGATGAGGCACCGTTACTCTGCAAACGAATCGTCAGATCAAGTATCAAAGCAAATAGAGCACCTTTTGCATAGTAGCTGACAATTGCGTTGGGGGCGTTCTCATCCTGTTTATAAAACTTGGTCCAAACATCGAAACTGGATTCTTCAAGTGTCTGCTTAAACCGCCCACTACCACGCATTACCCGAGTCACCGTCTCAGCTAACATTATGAAGTATTCGTCCCGCTCAATGACGCCACTACGGAGCAACATCAACTCGTCATAGTAAGAGGTAATACCCTCGAAAACCCATAATTGGCGCGTGTAAACTTCGTGAAGTGTGCTCTGCTCAGTAAATACCTTTGGCGTAATGCGTTTTACATTCCAAAGATGGAAATATTCATGACTGCATAGGGCCAACAACCTTCTATATCCTGCAGAATTCTCCTTAATTCGTTTTGGAGGTATTTCATCACGGGGAAATATCAAACTGGTAGAACTTTTATGTTCAAGTCCGCCATACCCGTTATCGACCAGACGTAATAAAAAGAGGTAATTTGTGGTTGGAAGTTCTCCGAATAGCTCAACCTGTTTTTTACAAATTAAATGTAAATCGTTACAAATCTTCTCATGATCAAACCTTTTAGTACCACTTACAACAAATCGATGTTTGCAATCAGCTGCCTCAAATTCACTCTCGGAAAAGTGACCAATCTCTGCCGGACAATCGATTAGTTCTTCATAGTCTGTAGCTATGTATGTCCCAAAACCCGATTCGTTACAGCTTTCAGGGCTTAACGGGTAAGCGACATTCCAGCCCAGTAGTTGTTGATCTTCTGGCGCTACTATTTCCAGCGAGCATCGGCTTTGCTCTTGCCCACTTACCCCTAAAAAAACTGCTGGACCATTAAAATAAGCGTGATTGATATCAAAGTGAGCTGATCTCACTGACAGTTCCCATGCGTAGATAAGATATCGAATTGTTAACGCACCCTCTACAGGCTCAATTTGCCAAGTCTGTTTATCAAGTTTTTTCAACTCAACATGCGCTTTATTGCATGACGCTTGAATAGATGTGATATGTCTGGCGTAATCCCTTATCAAATAACTTCCGCGAATCCATGCAGGAAGGTAGACGACCTGACCAGAAGGATCCGGGTTATTTATGGTGATTTCGACTTCGAAAGTATGTGACTGCGGAGATTTCAGTCGGATTTTGTAGTAAATCATTCTCAATTCCAGTCTTGGACAGCCATACGACCTTGTTCATTGACAGGACGAGCAATCAGTCCAGAGTGCGTTGCACTAACCCGAAAGCGAGCGCCTTTCTTTATTGGCATGTAGACCGAACTGCCATACATCACATCTAAAATTCCAAACCGATCTATCAGGTATGATAACAGACCATCCAATTGAACGATTTCTGATGAAAGATGGTATGTCTGTTGATCTTTTTGGCTATTCCGATACAACTTTCCACTTAGTGTCTCTAATCTCACAATGGGCTCTTTACCAAGCACAGTAAACCAGGGTTTCCATTTTATAAATCTGGCGTCAACTCGCCACTCATCCGCTGATATAAGATAGTTTGTTTCTCTACCATCAATAGTCAGATTTACACTGGCTCCCTGATCTGTAATCTCAGAAACCATCACCTCTACCAACTCAACTTCTTTAGTTAACTGAATATAAGTTTGAAGATTTAATAGAAGCAAAAAAATTATTGTTGCTGAAAAAACAAACATGGATCCAAATACACCACTAACACCTCCCCTCATTAGACGCCTTTGTATAATAATTTGGCGCACAGAGAGTATAAGTAACGACGATCCGATAATCAGTAGAACAAGGGCTATGAGCATTTGATGATATTAGGGCCTGTTAAGACTAATGAATCTGTTGGCTAGGATTTTACGCTTTATAGCAAAAAAAAACCCCGTATCGTTTCCGATACGGGGTTTTTACATAAAAACCTGGCAGTGACCTACTTTAACATGGGGAAACCCCACACTATCATCGGCGCTATGTCGTTTCACTTCCGAGTTCGAGATGGGATCGGGTGGTACCAACATGCTATGGCCGCCAGGCAAACTGTTGGAGTCGCCCCAGCTGGGACGACTCGCATTCGGTTAGATCGCTTAAGTTTATTGAGTATGCGTTTGCTCGAACCAAACCCAAAACGTTTGGGTGTTATATGGTCAAGTCTCACGGGCAATTAGTACTGGTTAGCTTCATACATTGCTGTACTTCCACACCCAGCCTATCAACGTTGTAGTCTTCAACGGCCCTTCAGTGTCTTCAAGAGACAAGTGAGATCTAATCTTGGGAGGGGCTTCCCGCTTAGATGCTTTCAGCGGTTATCCTGTCCGTATTTAGCTACCCGGCAATGCCACTGGCGTGACAACCGGAACACCAGAGATACGTCCACTCCGGTCCTCTCGTACTAGGAGCAGCTTCCCTCAAATCTCAAACGCCCACGGCAGATAGGGACCGAACTGTCTCACGACGTTCTAAACCCAGCTCGCGTACCACTTTAAATGGCGAACAGCCATACCCTTGGGACCGACTTCAGCCCCAGGATGTGATGAGCCGACATCGAGGTGCCAAACACCGCCGTCGATATGAACTCTTGGGCGGTATCAGCCTGTTATCCCCGGAGTACCTTTTATCCGTTGAGCGATGGCCCTTCCATACAGAACCACCGGATCACTAAGACCTACTTTCGTACCTGCTCGACTTGTCTGTCTCGCAGTCAAGCACCCTTATGCCTTTGCACTCGTTGCGCGATGTCCGACCGCGCTGAGGGTACCTTCGTGCTCCTCCGTTACTCTTTGGGAGGAGACCGCCCCAGTCAAACTACCCACCATACACTGTCCCTAACCCGGATAACGGGTCGAGGTTAGAACTCCAAATATGTCAGGGTGGTATTTCAAGGTTGGCTCCACGAAGACTGGCGTCTTCGCTTCAAAGCCTCCCACCTATCCTACACAAACATATTCAAAGTCCAGTGCAAAGCTGTAGTAAAGGTTCACGGGGTCTTTCCGTCTAGCCGCGGGTACACTGCATCTTAACAGCGATTTCAATTTCACTGAGTCTCTGGTGGAGACAGCGTGGCCATCGTTACGCCATTCGTGCAGGTCGGAACTTACCCGACAAGGAATTTCGCTACCTTAGGACCGTTATAGTTACGGCCGCCGTTTACCGGGGCTTCGATCAAGAGCTTCGTCCGAGGACTAACCCCATCAATTAACCTTCCGGCACCGGGCAGGCGTCACACCCTATACTTCCTCTTTCGAGTTTGCAGAGTGCTATGTTTTTAATAAACAGTCGCAGCCACCTGGTCACTGCAACCCTCTTCTGCTCCGAGAGCAAGTCTCTTCACATACCAAGGGCGTACCTTCTCCCGAAGTTACGGTACTATTTTGCCTAGTTCCTTCACCAGAGTTCTCTCAAGCGCCTTGGGATTCTCACCCTACCCACCTGTGTCGGTTTGGAGTACGGTTACTTATTATCTGAAGCTTAGAGGTTTTTCCTGGAAGTATGGCATCAATCACTTCGTCTCACATGGAGACTCGTCATCACGTCTCAGAATTGCCAGTCCGGATTTACCTAAACTGACTCCCTACACGCTTAAACCGGGTAAACCAACACCCGGATGACCTAGCCTTCTCCGTCACCCCATCGCAATAATAAGTAGTTCCGGAATATTAACCGGATTCCCATCGACTACGCATTTCTGCCTCGCCTTAGGGGCCGACTAACCCTGCTCCGATTAGCGTTGAGCAGGAAACCTTGGGTTTTCGGCGAGGGGGCCTCTCACCCCCTTTATCGTTACTCATGTCAGCATTCGCACTTCTGATACCTCCAGCATGCTTTACAACACACCTTCGCAGGCTTACAGAACGCTCCTCTACCATGCGTGTAAACACGCATCCGCAGCTTCGGTACATGGCTTAAGCCCCGTTAAATCTTCCGCGCAGGCCGACTCGACTAGTGAGCTATTACGCTTTCTTTAAAGGATGGCTGCTTCTAAGCCAACCTCCTAGCTGTCTATGCCTTCCCACATCGTTTCCCACTGAGCCATGATTTAGGGACCTTAGCTGGCGGTCTGGGTTGTTTCCCTTTCCACGACGGACGTTAGCACCCGCCGTGTGTCTCCCGCGATTGCACTTCCAAGTATTCGGAGTTTGCATCGGTTTGGTAAGCCGGGATGGCCCCCTAGCCGAAACAGTGCTCTACCCCCTGGAGTGAGACGCGAGGCGCTACCTAAATAGCTTTCGAGGAGAACCAGCTATCTCCGGGCTTGATTAGCCTTTCACTCCTATCCACAGCTCATCCCCTCATTTTTCAACATAAGTGGGTTCGGGCCTCCAGCGCGTGTTACCGCACCTTCACCCTGGCCATGGATAGATCGCCCGGTTTCGGGTCTACTCCCAGCGACTGAACGCCCTATTAAGACTCGGTTTCCCTACGCCTCCCCTATTCGGTTAAGCTTGCCACTGAGAAGTAAGTCGCTGACCCATTATACAAAAGG
>NZ_JBSYOQ010000063.1:0-35000 GCF_058244645.1 Candidatus Thiodiazotropha sp. AKAK3 | reverse complement strand
CCAGTAAGACCGCGAAGCAGCTAACAGCTATTAAGCCGGGAGAGATGCTCTATCTTGAGTTCGATTCAGAACAGCAACTGGTGGCTCTACGCTTGGCACACAGCAAGATCGACAGTATTGAAATCGCGGTGACAGATGATGGCTTCGATGCCACGGAAATGAGTAGAGCGGTTGATACACGCAATGCACACTTGAGTGGTGTAATAGAAAACTCACTCTATCTATCAGCAAAAAAAGCGGGCCTGCCTGAGAAATTGATCATGCAACTTGCAGATATCTTTGGTTGGGATATCGACTTTGCGCTAGAGATTCGATCTGGAGATCGCTTTACCGTAATTTTTGAAGAGGACTATCTGGACGGCGAAAAATTGCGGGATGGCCCAATTCTGGCCGCCGAATTTATAAACCAGGGCCGTACCTACCAAGCATTACGCTATGTCGATGACACTGGACGCGCTGACTACTATACCCCTGAGGGTAGAAGTATGCGTAAAGCCTTTTTGCGTGCCCCTGTAGATTTCAGACGCATTTCTTCAAAATTCACCAGGGAGCGCTGGCATCCTGTACTTGGTAAAAAACGGCCTCACCGCGGTGTGGATTACGCAGCGAGAACCGGCACACCCATCAGATCCTCGGGTGATGGGAAAATCATCTTTCGTGGCAAAAAGGGTGGATATGGCAACACATTGATTATCCAGCATGGTCAAACCTACACCACACTCTATGCTCACCTCTCGCGCTATAATAAGAAAGCAAAGAAAGGTAGACGGGTTAAGCAGGGGCAGGTCATCGGCTATGTAGGTAAAACAGGAATGGCTACAGGCCCCCATTTGCACTATGAGTTCAGAGTCAATGGCGTTCATCGCAACCCTTTGACTGTGAAATTGCCAGCGGCGCAACCAATTGCAAAAAAATATCGCGATGACTTCCAGATCAAGGTTCGACCTTTGATCTCAACATTGGAGACTATCAGTCGCACACTTGTAGCTGATGCCAAAACCCAGCTTTAGAGCTGAACTCATATTTGCATAAACCTGCATGGTATTGACGTAATTACAGTTAGATTTGATGTTAATAATTACTGATACCTGGCATCCATAATAAAAGAGTTCCGTTGAGCAAGATAATTGGATGTAGGAAGCTCTATCTTTCTGGTAAGAATAGAACCTGCTGAGCGACCGATTCATACCCCCCTCTAAATTTCGTGAGGGGGGCACAGAGCATCTTCATCACAAAGCCATGCTATACACGAAAACGCGCAATTAAGTTTTTCTGTTGTACGGCAAGCTGACTCAACTCTTCACTTGCTCTGGCTGTTTGTTCAGCCCCCTCTGCCGACTGCGTTGCCCCATCACTAATATTCGAGACACTTCTGCTGACTTCTTCAGTTACAGTGCGCTGCTCCTCTGCGGCGCTTGCTATCTGAGTCGTATTTTCGCTGATAACTGAAACTTCTTTTACAATTGCTTCGAGGGTTAAACTAGTTTCTTCTGCAGCTATGACGGTCATCTTAGCCTTTTCATGCCCAGATTCAACAGAACGTACTGCATGAGTAGCACCAGCTTGCACACGTTCAATGATATCCCTGATCTCCAGTGTTGATTTTTGTGTCCTGCTTGCCAGAGTACGGACTTCATCAGCAACGACAGCAAATCCTCGTCCTTGCTCACCGGCACGTGCGGCTTCAATCGCAGCATTAAGGGCCAACAAATTTGTCTGTTCAGCGATACTCTGTATTACATCTATCACGTTACCAATTTCCAGGCTTTGATTCTCCAACTGTTTTATTGAATCGGCAGCTACAGCGACTTCGCTGGCTAGCTGGGAAATGCTATTTGTAGTGGACTCAACCTGGCTCTTGCCTTTTACCACCTGCTCATCAGATTCACGTGCAGAAGTAGCCGTTTGAGTTGCATTTCTTGCAACCTCAGTTGCTGTTGCAGTCATCTGATTAAGAGCTGTTGCAACCTGATCAGTCTCGTGACGCTGAACCTGAACACTATCACTGCTTTGCTTTGTAATTGCAGAAAGCTCTTCCGAAGTTGTAGCTAGCCTTGAAGTAACATCTGAAACCTGGCTAATAATTTCTTGGAGTTTATCGACAAAACCATTGAAAAGCACGCTTAGACGACCGAATTCATCGTCGCCGTCGATCTCTATACGACGAGTCAGATCACCCTCACCTTCAGCAAATTGCTTCAAGCTCTCCATGACGCGCTTTAATGGCTTACTGATAAGATTTGGAAACCAAATAGAAATTATCACGCATAGAATAATTCCGAAAGAAGCGATAGATAGCAGAGTCATTCTGGCATTGCTGGCTATTAATTCTGAATTTGTTACCGCCTCGCTTGAAGCGACTTCTGATAGCTCTGTTAACTTGTCAATTTCATCCCTAGCTTTTTGAAACTGATTGTCAGAATCAGAATAATCATTAAATGCCTTGGCTCGAGCCTCCTCACTATAATCACTTGATCGAGCATCGATGATTGCTTTGCTTTTTTGTTCCCAGGTATTGATCAGCTTAAGGAACTCATCGACACTCGCATTCATTTCTGAGGTCATTTCCATTTCCTTAGAAAACCTCTTCACACGGTCAACAGCCTGACCAATGTTCTCATCACGATCCTTAATTGCCTCCTGGAATTTTTGCGAGCCAGGTTCCACTGTTAATGTCAGCCATCCGGCAGTTAGGGCCTGATAAAGATCTCTGTCAGCCTGTAGCAAATCATTCATTGCCGGCATGAATTTGTGGCTTAAATCTTCAACTTCATGCGTCAGCATACTTACGCCTCTCCAGCCTAACATTGATACGAGAAGTAACAGGAGAGAGATTAAGATTAGTACACTTCTTAGTTTTAGAATAAATGATATATCTTTAAATTTAATCATTTCTTAACTCCAAATACATTTTCAGAACTGAGTGTGGTAATAGGCTTTATAGCCATGCCATCTCAAATTTAGTGTTATAAGCAGTAGTTAATAATAATTTCTGCTAGCACACTCCCATGAACTATTAAAGATCTATTTACTAGCTTAGTTTGAACTGGCAAATTCTCTCTTTACGTAATAGATAAAAAAAGAGCCTATAAGTGAACATAAAAACACTCAGTACACCCTGTCTCGAGTCATGGCAATTAGCCTCTCTATCTTTAGCTCATACATGGACAGTAGTATCTTCTTTTGTATTTGATGGATCGTAGATTATTGTTCTATTTCGTCCCTGTTGTTTGGCCATATAGAGGGCGCAGTCAGCCGCCTCCAACAAACATTTCGGCGAAGACTCCTGGCATTGACTCAAGGATGCCAAGCCAATACTTATGGTAATAGAGACACCATCAATAACGACCTGACTTACAGCTTTGCGGATATCTTCCGCTGTCTTCATTCCACCCTCTACACCTGTACCAGTCAAAATCACTGAGAACTCTTCACCACCATAACGACAGGCATAATCTGAATCCCTTAGCCGTTTCATCAAAAGGTGACCGAAAGTCTTTAACATCCTGTCACCCATACCGTGACCATAGGTATCATTCAGTCGCTTGAAATGATCCATATCCAACATCAGCAGGGTCAGGGATTTGTTTCGCTCTTTTGCCTCAGAAACTGACTGGGCAAGCACATCAGTGAGTGAACGCCGATTCAATAGCCCCGTCAGCTCATCCTTATAGGAGATGGCCTCCAGGTATGCTTCACGGTTTTTTTGTGCAGTCACATCGCGAATCAACGCAGCCTTACCGAGCATCTCACCCTGCTGGGTATGTATACAGGCAGCCATTACACTCAGATAGCGCTCGCCTAACAGAGCAGTCTCAGCATAGTTCGAATCGGGATGCTCCAGCAGTCTCTTCATGATTTCCGGATCGTTGACCAGATTCTCAAATTCCTGGCTGACAATTTCTGATCTTTCCTTTCCTATCAACTGTTCAGCTGAAGGATTTACTAAAACTATATCTCCTTCATTATCTGTAACAACAATACCTTCACCCGCATTAAGAATAATGGTGGTTAGCTTATCCTGCTCTAACTCCATACCTGTATAGGTTTCAAGCAATTTTTTAGTCATTCTGTTGAATGAACGAGCCATGTGACCTAACTCATCCTCACTCAACTCAGGTACCTGTTGATTCAGTTTCCCCTGCTCTACCCGATGCATTGCAGTAGTCACCCGTCTTATTGGTGACATAACCACATTGTTCAACAGCACATAAGTGATCGACAAAAACAGAACCAACACCACAAAAAGCACCAATGTGGCCCAATTTCGACTCTCCGAAATCGCCTGATCAATATTCCGCATTGAGGTTGTAAGTTGAGCAAAGCCAATGATCCCATTTGCACTACCATGGCATCGATGGCAAACAGACGTACCGAGAATGGGTGTCAAAACCTTATATTGTTGCTTAGCATCATCGATAATCCGGTATATTTCACCGCTGCTCCTTGCGCTAACCAAGGCTGGATCATCGTTTCCATACAAACGATTAATCTCTGTCTCTTCACGTTCAATAAATAGCGTTTCGCCATTTAATTTATTGACCTTGCGTATGGTGTCATTGTCGAGAAATGCCTCAACACCATTCAAACGCACAAAGCGGAAATCTTCTAACTCGAGTTCACTCTTGATCTCTTCTGCATAGCGCTGGGCAATATTCGCTTTGCCCGTTTCCATAATTACTCTGAGCCCCGCCACAACCGTTGAGACCATGCGATCAGTGACCAGCTTTTGCTCTTTGATGATAATTGCACGTTGGCTTTGGGTGTAGAATAGAATCAATCCCACCATGGATACCATGGCAGTTATACCGACCACCATCAAGATCTTCGCGCCGATACTGTTTTTTATCATGTCCTGTTGAAACCCGTGACCTGATCACTTCATCAATTTTGTTTTATAAATACCCTCTTATCCATAAGAGTGGTATATACCAGACTCTCTTTTTCAACTAGTTTGTTTAAACAACATTGTCAAAGTGTGAGACTGGCAATGCTCAACCTGTGGGAAATTCCAATAGTCCACTCAGGAATCAGAGTGGAGCCAATCCATGCAAAATAAGGAATATCCTTCATATCATCGACCATTTACAACTTGCCTTTAGTAATCTGATGTTTCACTGCCCTGGATCAGGGAAGTAGTTGATACTAATAAAGTAATATATAAGCAATCAAAGATCTCGGGTTCCAGGTCCATGCACACCTCTATCCAAGACACTCATTTCCTATTGCGTCGGCTCCATTCTCTGCTGGGCCTCCTGCCCATTGGTGGTTTTTTACTCTTTCATCTTTGGGAAAACTCCCAATCTCGGTTTGGCCCCGAGCACTATAATGAGCAGGTTGTTGGCTGGCTTCAAAGTCTCAACTATCTAACCCTTCTAGAGATATTCATGATCGCACTGCCGCTGTTGCTGCATGCAGGCTACGGTTTGGTGATACTGAAGAGTGGAAATAGCAATTTATCCACCTTCCCTTGGGCGGGAAACATCCGTTACAGTCTGCAGCGATTTTCCGGCATCGCAATTCTGCTGTTTTTGCTGATGCATATTGGCTGGACTCGTTTATGGGGAATATGGGAACCTGACATCAAAGCTGACCTTTTCACTCACATGCAGCAATTACTCTCTCATCCAGTCATATTTCTTCTCTATTTTTTCGGGCTACTGCTTTCCATTTTTCATCTATGTAACGGTCTATGGAGTATGGCCATCAGCTGGGGTATTACAACCACTCCTCAGGCTCAGCGGATCTGGCTCTACGTCTGTAGCATACTGTCGCTGTTGCTGTTTGCTCTTGGTCTACATGGCATGCTGGGCTTTTTGCTATGAAGAATCGACCCCGTAAAGTAATTGTCGTTGGTGGTGGTCTCGGTGGACTATGGGCAGCACTGCGAGTCGCTGAGGCCGGCTTTCAAGTCGAAATATTCTCCCTGTTCGAAGTAAAAAGATCCCACTCAGTCTGCGCACAAGGTGGTATTAACGCCTGTTTTGACACCAAAGGGGAGCATGATTCTGTTTGGCAGCATATCGTTGACACGATAAAAGGCGGATCATACCTGGCCAACCAGCCTCCGGTTAAATCGATGTGCGAAGAGGCACCAGGCTTGATCCAAACCTTCGAACGTATGGGAGTTACTTTTTCCCGAACAGCTGAAGGAATTCTCGATCTTCGCCTGTTTGGCGGGGTCAAACATCGACGAACTGTATTTGCCGGTGCAAGCACTGGACAACAACTACTGTATGGCGTTGATCAGGAGGTTCGTCGCCAGGAGTCGCTGGGAAGAATACAAAAATTTGAGTGGTGGGAATTTCTCTCCCTTGCGCTGAATAGTGATGGCGCCAGCCAGGGAGTCATCGCCATGAACCTGAGAACCATGGAGATCAAACCCTTCCCCGCTGACGCTGTGATTCTTGCCACTGGCGGTATGGGACAAGTCTATGGCCATCGCTCCACCAACTCCACCAACTCCACTGGCGCTGCCGCCTCCAGGGTCTATCAACAGGGTGCATGGCTAGCCAACACTGAGTTCTTTCAATTTCATCCAACAGCCATGCTGGGAAAAGACAAGACACGCCTGATGAGTGAAGCTGCCCGGGGTGAGGGGGGTCGCATTTGGGTTCCCAAAGATGCTGCTGATCGACGTGACGCCAAGCAGATTCCAGAAGGGGATCGATTCTATTTTCTGGAGGAGTGGTATCCAAGCTATGGCAATACTGTGCCTCGCGATCTCGCCTCAAGAGCGATCTGGGAAGTGGTTCATAAAATGGGAATGGGGGTTGCTGGGGAACACAAAGTCTACCTTGACCTGACCCATCTCAACCCCGGATTTATCGAGCAGCGACTACATGCGATTCTAGACATATATCGTAAGTTCCACGGTTCCGATCCAGTACATGAACCTATGGAGATCTACCCTTCAGCACACTATGCCATGGGGGGACTTTGGGTCGATTTTGAGAAGGATGATTCCACTGGAGGTATCAAGTCCGGCAGCCCACGAAATCATGCTACCAATATCAAAGGCCTCTATGCCTGTGGCGAATGCGACTATGGCTACCATGGTGCAAACCGGTTAGGTGCCAACTCCCTGCTCTCTGCCTCATATAGCGGCCGGGTTGCCGGGGAGTCTGTCGCCAGCTACCTTAAAAGTCTGCAGCAGGGTCACCATGACGACAACCACGAGATATTTAGGTCAGAGGTCATGCGCCAGAAAGATATCAACACAAAACTCATTAACAACCAGGGAGAGGAGAACCCCTACCAACTGCTGCATGAACTGGGTGAACTGATGTCGAGTCATGTGGGTGTGGTGCGGGACAATAACCGTTTACAGCAAGCAATAGAGCGACTGAAAGCGTTGCAGGAACGCAGCCAAAGGGTCAATTTGAAGGAGACAAACAACTGGAGCAATCAAGGCCTGGCGTATGCACGCCAGGTTCAAGAGATGGTACTCCTGGGTGAAACTATTGCGACCAGCGCGCTATTCAGAAATGAGTGTCGAGGCGCCCATTTCAAGCCAGAGTTTGAATTAAAGATACCAGAGAATAGTTACCCCGGAGATCCGGCATACGAAAACTACCGTAGCAAGTGGAAAGAGCAGAATGAAAGCTGGCTTAAAACCACGCTTGCTAAACATACAGCTGACGGTCCTAGCATTGAGTATGCAGCGGTAGACCTTAGTGTATTAGCACCAGAGGAGCCACGAGACTATCGTTGAGGATCTGGCTATGGCAGAGAGAATCGAATTTCATATAAGAAGACAGGATACCCCTTACAGTCCCCCCTATTGGCAGCGTTTCGCAATTCCTTATCGAGAGGGCCACAATGTAGTTTCTGCGTTGATGGTGATTCGAGAAAACCCCATCACCAACGACGGTCAAAGGGTAGATCCTGTAGCCTGGGAGTTTAACTGTATGGAGGAGGTCTGCGGTGCCTGTACGATGCTCATCAATGATCGCCCCAGACAGGCCTGCTCAACTTTAATCTCATCCTTGGAACAACCCATAAAACTCGAACCAATGAGTAAATTTCCTGTTATCAGGGATTTGATGGTAGATCGTTCCCGTCTTTTCTCAGACTTGAAAAAGGTTCATGCCTGGATCGAGATCGATGGTGCATGGGATATTCACCAGGGTGCGCCACGAATATCCCCAGAGGCATGGCAAGACAACTATCTATACAGTCGTTGCATGAGTTGCGGCAGCTGTCTGGAAGCCTGCCCTCAATATGGACATGAGCTGGCTTTTGTCGGTCCGGCGATACTGGCAGCCGTTCGACTGATGAACAACCACCCAACAGGGCGATATCATAAGCAGAAGCGCCTGCATGCCATTATGGGCGATGGCGGCCTGAGTGATTGTGGCAATGCACAGAACTGTGTTCAAGTCTGCCCAAAGAAGATACCTCTGACCACGGCCATCGGTGAACTCGGACGACAAACATCACTGCAGATGCTCAGAGACCTGTTTGGGGCCAGCGAATGAACCTCGACACACATCCTATTGTCTGAAGAGTTCAACTTCTCCAATAGATTGAAATATTGTTAGTGCTTCTAAACTAAAGGAAGGCTAATTCATCGCCTAGCTCGTAACAATATGTCACAGTAAGTCGACACGTTAGTGTTTATGATGATATATCCGGATTGGCCAAATACTTTCCCTCTCCATATACACCCAACCCTTACATAACCGAAGGAGAATCAATGATTATGAAAAGTACTCTCTGCTGCATGATTGTGGCACTCATAACGCTACAGGCCTGTACCACAGTCGATCCCTATTCACGGGAAGAGAAGACTTCCAAATCAACTACCGGGGCTGTAATTGGAGCTGTAGCCGGTGCTGTGATTGGTATAGCCAGCTCAAAGGATAAAAAGAAACGAAAGGAACGCGCACTTAAGGGTGCTGGTATCGGCGCAATTGCCGGTGGCGGTGTGGGCTATTACATGGATGTACAGGAAGCCAAACTGCGTCAGCGCCTGGAGAATACTGGAGTCAGTGTTACTCGTAATGGCGACAACATCATTCTTAACCTGCCTGGCAATATTACCTTCGAGGTGAATAAAACAGATGTAAAACCCGATTTTGTGGAAATTCTCGGTTCTGTTGCTTTGGTACTCAACGAGTACAAGTCAACCATGATCGAAGTCGCCGGCCACACCGACAGCACAGGATCAGAATCCTACAACCAGCTACTCTCACAACAACGAGCCCAGTCGGTTTCCGATGTTCTTAACCGCAACGGAGTGACAGGTGTTCGAATCGATACTGTTGGCTATGGTGAAAGTCGTCCGGTCGCATCGAATAACAGCCCGGCAGGACGTCAACAAAACCGCAGGGTTGAGTTGACTCTGCTACCTTACATTGAGAATAAATAGGTGTCATTGAGTAGATCCTGACAACCTTCAGCAGGAAATTTCTGAACAGACAAAAGAGGCGCCTAAGCGCCTCTTTTGCTATGTACAGAGGGTGAAATCAAACTGAAAATGAGGAACCGCAACCACAGGTTGTGGTTGCATTGGGATTGCGAATAACGAACTGAGCACCCTGCAGTCCCTCGCTGTAGTCAACTTCAGCACCCATCAGGTATTGCATGCTCATCGGATCCACCAGCAGTGTGACACCACTGGTAACCACTTTGGTGTCACCCTCGGTCTCATTTTCGTCAAATGTGAATCCATACTGAAACCCGGAACATCCACCACCTTGGATGTAGACCCGTAGCATCAGCTCCGGATTACCCTCTTCCTCTATCAGGGATGCCACTTTAGTGGCCGCTGCTTCTGTGAAAAGGATCGAATCGTTGGTTGTTTCTAAGCCGCTCATGGTTAAATCCTGCTCAATTCAGCCTGTTTAGTACAGGCTGAGGGTCGTTTCGTTACCTCAGAGTATGCAATTACCGAGGAAAACAGTCAAGTATTATACAAACCCCAATCTAGAGGGTTATTCCTCAGTGGTGTCAGATGCTACGGTTTTGCTAACCGGTTCACTCTGCTCCTCTTTCCCATCATAGGCCAGTTGCAGCGGATCCTGATCGGCCGCATGAATCAATTTCCCATTCACCTCAGCCCCCATTGCCATCTCCAGCATGGCATAGGTCAATGTCCCTGTAATCCTTGCCTGGGGGGCCAATTCAACCCGGTTTCCAGCGAATACATCACCGACCACTGTTCCATTCAACATCACATTGCCTACCCTGACATTACCATCGATTGTACCCAGTTCACTGAGTGTCAGTGTTGCTGATGGGTCTTCCTGATCGGAGATGACGTTACCTTTTATGGTGCCATCAATATGCAGACCATTTTTAAAGGTAATATCTCCCCTGATTTCGGTTCCCGAGCCAATCACCGTTGTGATTCTGGGGGTACGCAATTTTTTCTTACTGTTACCAAACATGGTTCATTTCCTATATAGACCTCAGGAAACCGGCGACCATTCGAAAGTCTCATCAACAGGGGCAAGCTTTTTACCTGTTGGTTTCACTTCAATCAAAATTTTGGCCGGTTGAAAATCAGTGGGTATATGCAGCATACCTTCTACGTTCTGATAATATCTGAAACGCATCTTGTGGCTGTCAAGCTTCTCATCATGAAGCTGTTCCAGGTTCATCACCGTGGCTTGACCTCCTTTCAAACCGGAAATGCTCATTTCGATCTTACCTTTAACCACCGAGCCGCTGTTGATTACCTGGCTAACCGTGTATTTGTAGATATATTGATGCGCTTCAAGTCCTGCTTCCAACTTGAAATTCTGTACCCGTAATACCTGTTTCTTGGACGAAGTGGAGACAATACCTCTAAGAAAAGCCAGCTCCTCTTCCATCTTTAGGCGCTCACTCTGCATTGACTTGATCTTGTCTCGAATCGACAGCAGGGCCTCTCTATCGACCTCTGCCGCCTGTTTAACCATAGCCAACTCCCTTTTGAGATCATTTCGCTCCTGCTTGAGGATCTCCATCCGATCCTTTCCGCCAGATTGCAAACGGGCCAATCCATCGGCGATACCGCTCCCTCCCTGCTGATAGGCAAGCCAGGCCACCCCGCCCAGTATCAACATCACTAAACCCAGACGTAACCATACCGGCGTCCCCTGATGGGCCGCAACGATCTTTGGTACACGATATTTTTTATCAATACTCATGGATCATGGCATCAATGCAACTTGTTCCAGTCCGCAATCTTCATCAAGTCCGAACATCAGGTTCATATTCTGCACTGCCTGTCCTGCAGCCCCTTTGACCAGGTTATCAATTACAGAACTGATTACGACCACATCGCCATCCATAGGGCGGTGCACAGCAATACGGCAGTGGTTCGAACCACGCACACTGCGTGTCTCTGGATGTGAACCTGGCTGTAGAACATCGACGAAAGGCTCGTTCGCATAGCGTTGTTCATACAAGAGTTGCAGATCAAGCTCTTTTTCACCAAGGCGAGCATATAGGGTTGCCTCTATTCCCCGCACCATTGGAACCAGGTGGGGCACGAAGGTTAACTGAACACCATCCCCAGCGATCAGGCTTAGGGTCTGGCTAATCTCAGGTTGGTGGCGGTGACCAGGAATTCCATACGCCTTGAAGCTCTCACCGACCTCGCCCATCAATGTACCGACATTCGCCGTACGACCTGCGCCACTCACCCCCGATTTTGCATCAGCAATCAGCTGTTTAACATCGACCAAGCCAGCTTCCACCAGCGGTAAAAATCCAAGTAATACGGCTGTAGGATAGCAGCCCGGATTGGCAACCAGACTGGCATTTTTGATCGCCTCGCGGTGCAGCTCAGGTAGCCCATATACCGCTTCAGACAGGCGTTCAGGGCAGGCATGAGACATGCCATACCAATGCTCCCAGGTAGCCTGATCCCTAATTCTGAAGTCGGCGGCCAGGTCGATGACCCGAATGCCTTTCTCCAGCAGTTCCGGCACCTGCTTCATAGCCACCCCATTAGGGGTTGCGAAAAAAACCAGATCACAACCATCGAAATGGGCAGGCTCGGGTTCAACATAGGCCAAATCAGTATGGCCACGCAGGTTGGGAAAAAGATCTGCAACTGGTCGTCCAGCTTCCGAACGGGAAGTAATGACACTCAACTCAGATTCCGGATGTCTGCTCAGTATTCTGAGCAACTCGACACCGGTATAGCCTGTACCACCAATTATACCTACTTTAATCATACCTTTACCTACCAGCCAGAATGAGCCAGCTAAGCCAAATAAAAAAGAGAAATCGCAGATAGCTGGAGGAATTAACACGGCCTTTCGAGTTCAAATACCAGCTTCTCTGTGGAGACAATCATAAGCTTTGATTAATCAAAGAAAAAGCAAAGCAGGGTAAAATCCTAAACATTTGTGAACTTGAGGTGAAATAGGGGTACAAAAACCACCAGGGAGTGGAATTTCAATCCAATAGGTATCACATTAACAGTAGAGACATCTAGCGAGACAATTGACTATGGAAACCATCGACACTCTGGCACTTACCCTTGGGGCCAGCTGGGCAGCCGGCATAAATCTCTATGCGACCATTCTTGTGCTGGGCTACCTGAACCTCACAGGGCACGTTGTATTACCACCAGGCCTGGATGCACTCAGTGATCCGCTCGTCCTGGGTGTGGCAGGTATGATGTATTTTATCGAATTCTTCGCAGATAAAACGCCAGGTGTAGATAGCGGCTGGGATGCCATACATACATTCATCCGCATCCCGGCAGGTGCGCTACTAGCTGCAGGCGCAGCCAGTGGTATCGATGTTAGCCAATCAGCAGAACTCGCTGCAGCATTGATGGGTGGCACACTGGCGGCGGGCAGCCATTTCACCAAAGCAGGGTCCAGACTGCTTATTAATACCTCTCCAGAACCAGTCTCCAACTGGACTGCATCAATCGCCGAGGATCTTGCTGTGATTGGTGCTCTTTGGGCTGCACTCAACTATCCGCTAGCATTTCTGGTGATGTTAGTCCTGTTCATTGCTCTAATGATTTGGGTGATGCCGAAGATTTGGCGCGCATTGAAAGCTCTGACTCAGAGAATCACTGCTTTTTTTAAAGGCACAAATCGAGAGGATGACATCAACCTGGCAGAGGGTCGCTCTGAAACCCTGAAATCACTTTTCCACGCTGCAAGCAGTGCAGACAATACAACACACAAGTAGAGCGTGATTTCAATCTATACAAAGAGTCTCTGGCACTCTTCAAAGGATCGAATAAGAGTATCTTCTATCGATACACCGGAAAACCAGTTGCCGGTTAATCCCAGGGATTGCCCTTTCAATTGCTGGTCGATCACTTCAACCCGCTGATGGTGGCCCAAGCGCAGTGCGGGCAGACGATTACGGTAGCTTGCACTGCCAACAATCGCCTCTTCATCCACACCAAGCACCTTGGCAATGCGTCTATCTCGGCCCACCTCATCCAAAAGGTCAGGCTTGAAATGAAAAGTAAAGGCGCGATAGGTTTCATCGGGCACAGGGTCCCGCGAAACCACTGAGTAAAAATCGTCATCCTGAGCGATAATGCCCGCAAGTGGGGGAAACTTGATACGATCAGCACGAACCAAAACTGCCTGGCTATCGATTTCACTCATTTCAATCTCTGCCAGATGACAGGCTAACTCTGGCATCAAACCTGCCATCAGAGTAGCTGCGATATCTGGCGCCACGGCTAAAGCCAGACGATCAGCCTGAACCGGCTCTCCGCCCTCTATTTCAACCAGATATCGATCACTGATGCGCTCAATCCGGATTACCCGGCTTTTAGTGCGGATATCGAGTCCTTCTGCAATGCCGTCAGTAAAGGATTGCAGACCTGAAGCGCCAGTAAAGCTACGTATCACCTCTTTACGTCTTGGTTTTTTGCGAAATAGCGCATCTGCCGGAAAACTACCGGATGGCTGACATACCACAGCATCCAGGGCCGGCCTGAGGACTTGTCGAAAATTTCGAGTACCGATAATACGACCGAAATACTCCTCGACCGAATGCCCCTCCTTTTCAGTCGTCCATAGTCGAGGCAATACGCCAAGTAACTCCCACATACTCAGTTGCGAGGGTATTGATTGAAGTTTGTTCCCAATCAGCATCTTATAGCGCAGCTTTAGTTTTGGAACCAGGCTGTCGAGCTGACCAGTCTCTTCAAGTAGCTCCAAAAGATTTCCGTAGCTGTTGTAACAGGTATGGCTTCCAAGTTCAGCCCAGATCTCTCCATGGTCTGTCTGGAATAGATGGGAGTTAATAGCCCCCCCGATATGGTCGCTGGCCTCGATGATGACTGGCTTGAAGCCATAACGTCTTGCCATCTGCGCCAAACCCAGACCACTAATACCGGCCCCTATTACCAAGAGATCAACTGCTCCAGGTTTCATCACTCCACCTTAATCCAGCTATGCCACCTGGTTTTTAACTATCCAGACAGACAAATATTTTGATAACCAATTGTATTTAGTAACCATTTATAAACAATCACATAAATACTCTAAAGCATACCAGCCATGCTGAATCAGGGATAAAAAAACCGTGCGAGGACTTAATGCCCAGGCACGGTTTATTTACAATTCAGAACTTAAGGTTGGTCTAACTGCAACCGCCGCCACTCGAGGAGCCGCAAGTACCACAGCCACCACCAACTGGTTGCATGTTATTGAAAACGAAACTGGCATTACCATCTCCCTGATCAACAAAGTCGATTTCAACACCACGCAGATATTGCAGGGTACCGTCATCAACGATCACTTTGAATCCTTCACAATCCAAAACGCCATCGTTTTCATTGATCTCATCGCTGAAGGTCATGCCAAAGCTTATCCCGCTGCAGCCACCAGGTGTAGCAAAGACGCGTACTCCCTGAATATTCTCGTCAACCTGTTGAAATAACTCGCCCATTTTGGTCTGAGCGGTGCCAGTCAGGGTTAAATCTGTATCGGTCAGGGCATTTGAATTCATGCCATTTCTCCTGGAAAATCACTCTTGATGGCCGTTATGTTATCAAGAAACTCAAGCTATTTGCCAATTAACTTAGAATATAAGTTGGTTTTTACGGAATAACAGCAGGACTACATGGCAAGTTGATCTCGAGCATTGAGCTCGAAAAGATGGCGCTCAGCATCCAGCAGATGCTGCCCCCAATGCAGATGAAAGCCTTTGTGCCAACCTTCAACAGCCTGTTCAGGCTCTCCATCAAGCATCTTAAGACCACTTTTGAGCTCGCAGTATATATCTGTCAGATCATCAGCCAGACTGCCGCTCATACTCTGCCCGTCACCGGCCACATCGAACTCCATCCAGTATCCATCACGTTCACCAAGCAGTGTCCGCATGAAGGTGTAGAGCTCAAATCGAGCATCCAGGTCTGCCGCTGTATAGTGGGTATTCCGAGGGGTCGGCAGATTAAGAGCACTGACCGCCTCATGCAGACGAGGCAACAAACTGGCGACCTCTTGCAACCACTCGGTGTCGCCATTATGTAAAGATTCGACTAATTCGCAATAGCGTCTAGCCAGTGTTTCAAGTTTTTGAATGTTTGGGCTCATAGTCTCTTCCTCACAGCTATTTTCGTTGTCCTTCCTTGGTGTGTACCCAGGGATCTTCTCCCGATCCCAAAAGAAACAGCTGTACGGCACCTTGATTAGTCGCTCATCTCAGATTCTAGCAGTGATCCTGATCAATCCTAGGAGAAACCCTTAATCTCCCTCAGCACATCGATTGATAAAATATATATGCTACCTGCTATTAAAACTGCCAATTCCGTTTCAGAATCACTGGGATATAGGACAACGAGGGCGAAATCTACAGCCATGCGGAGCAAATGACAACACCAACAGCCTGATCCCTGCTCCGATTCAAAAAAGGATACAATGAGCAGATGCAAACAGAGAGCAATTATCGCCCGGTGGTTCTGGCCATCGGCGGACATGATCCTGGTGGTGGAGCAGGAATACAGGCAGACATTGAGTCCATTGGTACTAATGGCTGCCATGCTGCCACGGCACTAACTTGTATGACGGTGCAAGATAGCTGCAATGTTGATCAGTTGATACCACTTCCAGCGGAGACACTCAGCGCCCAATGTTCGGCGGTACTCGAGGATTGCCGGGTTGAGGCAATAAAAATAGGCTTATTGGGGAGCACTCATGCCGTTGAGGCCGTTATCAAGGTTCTTCAGAATCACCCCAAAATCCCGATAGTTTTCGACCCGGTACTCTCTGCGGGGGGAGGTAATGATCTGACAAGTCAGACACTACTCAGCATAATCCAACAGCGATTACTGCCACTATGCGATCTGATCACCCCCAATACTGAAGAGGCCGCCAGACTCTCAGGGCGTGGTGATGCTGCTTCTATTGATCAGCATGCTGAAACTCTGCTCCAGTTGGGCGCTCAATCTGTTCTGATCACTGGAACCCACGATTTGAGTGACTCTGAATTGGTTACCAATCGACTTTACCAAAGGAAAAAAGCACCTGTTCTCTCCACCTGGCCTCGTCTATCTGGTGAGTATCATGGCTCAGGCTGCACCCTTGCTGCCGCGCTTGCTGCCCATATTGGTCTTGGGGATTCGATTGAAGCCGCTACGCAGAAAGCGCTGACTTACAGCTGGGATTGTCTGAACTCCGGATTCAGAACCGGAAAATGCCAATCACTACCGAATCGATGGCATCAGTCCCACAATAGACCTGAGCCACAATGACAGCAGTTACTAAGGGTTTAAGGGGGCTCTACGCCATAACAGATAACAAGCTCTGTCCTCCGGAGCAGATAGTTGAGCAGGTCGAATCAGCTCTGCGTGGTGGTGCACGCATCATTCAATACAGGGATAAACGAGAAGATAGATCAAGCTGTGAGGAGGAGATAGTTGGAATTCTTGCCCTGTGTCACCGATTTGAGGCGTTGCTGATCATCAATGACGACATCGACCTGGCCAAAAAAACGAAAGCCCATGGGGTGCATCTTGGAAGAGACGACGCCTCACTTCTGCAGGCACGTAACATACTGGGCCCAAATGCCATTATTGGCGTCTCCTGTTATAACAGCCTGGATCTGGCAAGAGATGCTGAAGCCAACGGTGCTGATTATATCGCTTTTGGTCGCTTCTTCCCTTCTCGAATCAAGCCTGAGGCTATACAGGCCGAGCCGAACCTGTTGATCAGAGCCAAGCAAGAAATAACAAAGCCGCTGGTTGCCATTGGTGGAATAACGCCGGAAAATGGCGCCCCACTGATAGCAGCAGGCGCCGACATGCTGGCGGTTATACATGGTGTCTTCGGACAGCAGGATATCCACTTGGCAAGCCATCGTTTAAGCGCCCTTTTCACGCCGTAGGAGAAAAACATATGAGTCGTTCCGAGGAACTCTTTCGTCACGCACAACAGCACATACCTGGTGGAGTAAACTCCCCTGTAAGGGCTTTTAAGGGTGTTGGAGGCGATCCGATATTTATCGACTGTGCAGCCGGACCCTACATTTATGACCCGGAGGGTAGACGCTATATCGATTATGTCGGCTCCTGGGGACCGATGATCGTCGGCCACTCTCACCACGAAGTGATTGATGCCGTTGCTTCAATTCTCAACAAAGGACTCAGCTTTGGCGCGCCCACCGAGTTGGAGACGCAGATGGCTGACAAGGTCTGTGAATTGGTACCCAGCATGGAGATGGTACGCATGGTCAGCTCTGGAACAGAGGCAACCATGTCAGCCATCCGCTTAGCAAGGGGTTTCACTGGTCGCGATAAAATTGTGAAATTCGAAGGTTGCTATCACGGCCACTCTGACTCGCTACTGGTGAAGGCTGGCTCTGGTATGTTAACCCTGGGAGAACCCTCCTCTCCCGGCGTTCCAGCCAGCCTGGCGGAACACACAGTCACCTTGAACTACAACGACAGTCAGCAGGTTCGAGATGCCTTTGCACAATTTGGTGACCAGGTCGCTGCGATCATCGTTGAACCTGTTGCGGGGAATATGAACTGCATTCCACCCCAACCCGGATTTCTTGAAACCCTGCGTGAAGTTTGTGACCAGCATGGCACCGTATTGATCTTTGATGAGGTAATGACAGGGTTTCGGGTTGGCCTTGGCGGGGCTCAGGCACACTATGGCATCAAACCCGATTTAACCACCCTGGGCAAGGTGATTGGCGGCGGTATGCCTGTCGGTGCATTTGGAGGCAGGCTCGATATTATGCAGAAGATCGCACCTCTGGGACCTGTCTATCAGGCCGGCACACTATCTGGTAACCCCGTTGCTATGACAGCAGGATTAAAAACTCTCGAGCTAATATCTGAAGCAGGATTTTACCAACGTCTCTCAAAAAAGGTCGAGTCTCTGGTTAACGGCATTATGACGCAAGCTCAATCCGCCGGAATCCCATTGGCTGAAAATCATGTCGGGGGCATGTTCGGATTGTTTTTCACTGACCAGGGTTCTGTCACAGATTTCCAGGGCGCCACCAACTGTGACCAGGAGCGCTTCAAGACCTTCTACCACGCCATGCTGGATCGAGGGGTCTATCTGGCACCTTCTGCCTTCGAGGCAGGATTCGTTTCTGATGCCCATAGTGATGAGGATATCCAAGTCACTATCAATGCAGCAGGTGAGTCATTCGTGGCACTAAAAAATTGATCTTCCTCGCCCGGTTTGTGCTGGGGTTAACCTTTATTCAGCTGGCAGGATGCAGTTCAGACAGTGTAAAACTGACGACCTATGAAGCATTGGAATTTCAACGCCATCAACAATGCCTTAAACAACTGGATAGCCGCGCATGTGATGAACAGGCGAAAAGCTATGAGGAGTACAAGGCGATGCGTGATAAACATACAAAGGCAGAATAGACCTATCGTATCTCACTCATCGGATATTCCCCGATGAGTGAGTTCTTTGCACCTCTGTTGATATGGATCGGCGAAAACCCCCTGTGGGCTGGCATTGTAGTTTTTCTAGTGGCCTTTTCGGAATCTGTTGCACTTTTTGGCCTCTTGGTTCCAGGGGTGGTAGCGATGTTCGGTTTCGGTGCGCTGATTGCAACCGGCACCCTCGAATTTTGGCCTGTGTTCTGGTGGGCTGTAGCAGGCGCCGTGGCCGGAGATGGCTTGAGTTTCTGGCTTGGCAGGCACTATCAGCAGGGGCTACGAAAAATCTGGCCCTTCAACCGCTACCCTAAAACCCTCTACCGGGGAATCGATTTCTTTGAGAAATATGGTGGAAAAAGTGTCGCCATTGGACGCTTTTTCGGCCCGGTACGAGCCATTATTCCCTTGGTGGCAGGGATGCTGGGGATGTCCACCTGGCGCTTTTTTATCGCTAATCTCAGCTCTGCCCTGGCCTGGGCCCCGATCTATCTTTTACCCGGTATCGTCTTCGGAGCTTCTCTTGAGCTCGCCTCAGAGGTTGCATTCAGGCTGGTCATACTGATGCTGATGTTATTGATACTGGCCTGGGGACTTTTTAAACTGGTTCATACCCTGTTTCGACTATTTCAGCCTCACGCCAAGACGATGATCCAGAAAAGCTTTGAATGGGGACAGCTCCATCGTGGATTTCGATCAATATCTTCCGCCTTGGCAGATCCGCAACACCCAGAAGCAAAAGGATTGGCTTTTCTGGCAACCCTGCTGCTGCTCACCACGTTATTATCTGTTCTGCTCACTGGAATTGTTTTGGATGGCTCACTGACAAAGTCAGCCAACGAGATGATCCATAACGCGCTACAGAGTCTGCGAACACCCTGGGGTGACCAGGCTATGTACTTAATAACCAGCCTTGGCGATCTATCTACCACACTGGTTTTCGGAGGCGCAACAGCAACGGTTTTGCTTTTACGAGGACACTATCGCACTTTCTACTATCTGCTTGCTGCAGTTGCTTTCGGCCTCCTGACCCCACTACTGCTAAAGTATGGTTTACGCATTCCTCGCCCCACCACATCACCGGATCAGCTGGGGCTCTGGTCTTTTCCTAGTGCACATGTACTGCGTAGTGTCACACTCTATGGTTTCTATAGCATAATGGTGGCGCGTATCCTGAGCCATGACTGGCGTTGGCTTCCATATAGCATTGCCACCGCCATTGTGGGTGCCGTTGCCCTGTCAAGACTCTATCTTGGTGTCCACTGGGTTACAGATGTACTGGGCAGTTTAACCTTAGGTATCGCCTGGCTGGCTCTACTCGGAATCGCTTACTATCACCATGTTGAAGCAGAGTCCCGTATTTCGGCAATTGTTGCCACTGGGCTGGCAATCCTGACACTTTGCTTACTCTTTCAAGGGTGGCATTTAAAGCAGAATCTACTGCCCTATCAAGTCCAAGTCGAATCCCAGATACTCTCGCAGGCTAGCTGGTTGTCAGGCCAAGAGGATATTCCAGCATCACGCCATGATCTACGAGGTGCAGACAATCACCCTTTGAATCTTCAATACTCCGGGGATTTAGAGCTGCTGGCAGAGCAGCTTTCCGCGAAGGGGTGGGAGCCAGCCAAAATAGTAAGCTGGGATAGTGTGTTACGACTACTCTCTCCGAGCACCCCTTTAGCAGACCTACCTGTATTACCCCATGTACATAATGCCAGCCATGAAAAACTGGTACTGGTTAAAAACCTGTCACTGAATAAGCGGATTGTCCTGAGACTCTGGGCAACCCGGTTTACCATTGAAGCTCCAGGTGATCCTCTATACCTGGGCAATATATCGGCCCAACGGCCAGTGAATTCGCTCGGCTTATTGATTATTCCACGCACTGAATCAGACTTCACCACCCCGACTAAACAACTGTTGGAAGATTTAGAACCGAATGAAAAAATCATAAATCACTCTTTAGTGTCGTCGGTTTTACTGCTAACAGCAGAAAAAAATTAGACCACTGAAAAAAACTCTGATAGTGCCTGAGCTAAAGCTCCAGACAATCCGGCCGATTTAAAAGTAACTCTATCCAGGGGAGGAATAAGAGCGTATAGCTACTTTTGAGTGTTTTACGTAATATAATCAGGTGAGAAATCGCTTACCTACACCACTAAAAAATAAGCCCAAAATGATCAGGTCACTTACCATAATATTCTGTCTGTTGTTTTGCGTCTCTGACCTTTTGGCTGAGCCGAATGAGGTACGAATTGGCGTTTTGGCAAAAAGGGGTTATGAGAAAAGTCATCAACGTTGGGATGCCACCGCCGCTTATCTTTCTGAATCCTTACCTGAATACCAGTTTACAATTGTGCCTATGGGATTCGACGACATTCCCGTTATCGTTAAAAACAAGCTGGTTGATTTCGTTATTGTCAATTCTGGGATTTATGTTGACCTTGCAGTGAGGTATGGCGCCAGACGAATTCTCACACTGGTCAACGAACTCTCGCCTGGGAACCGTACATCCCAGTTTGGCAGTGTAGTATTCACACTCGAGAGTCGTGACGACATCAAACGTCTGGAGGATCTCAAAAACCAACGGATTGCAGCGGTGCATCCCACTTCATTAGGTGGCTGGATAATGGTTCAGAGGGAGTTCCAATCCAACGACATTGACCGCTGGGATTTTGCTACTCTAAGATTCTTGAATACTCACGATGCTGTGGTCAACGCAATTCTAAACCGTGAAGCAGAGGTTGGTATAGTCAGGACAGACACCTTGGAGAGAATGTCTCAGGAGGGCCTGGTAAATATCGAGAATTTTCGTATCATTTCTGCAAAACAGCATGATAATTTTCCCTATGCTATCAGCACCCCCCTCTATCCTGAATGGCCTTTTGCACTGCTTCCCCATACGCCTTTGGAACTTGCGCGAAAGGTCTCTATTGCGCTATTAAGTCTCCCCCCCGAACATCGCGCTACAAATGACGCAAATATATATGGCTGGACAATTCCTGAAAACTACCAGACTGTTGACGACCTGCTACGCCTGTTGGCATTGCCTCCATACGACAAGAAACCCCATGAAAAGCTGATCAATTCCTTAGCCAGATATTGGTACTGGTATCTACTTCTCTCTCTAATACTCTTGTCAATAGCGATTCTCAGCATGAGGGTTATTCGGCTTAAGCGCTCCCTGTCAGAGCATAAAACGACCTTAGAGATCAGCAGGGAGGCTCAGGTTGCCACTTTCGAACAGGCTGCTGTGGGGTTAGCTCATATCATGCCAACTGGCCAGTTTTTAAGGATGAATCAAAAACTCTGCGACATTATTGCTCTGACCAGACAACAGATGAGAGAGATCAATCTCAAAGAGATTCTCTATAGCGATGATCTACCCGCATGCATTAAAGCTATCGATCAACTTCGCCAAAACAAGTTGGCCAGCACTTCCCTGCGAGTACGTATAAATTGTGCCGACGGCCACACCAAATGGATTCAGCTTTCTCTGTCCACCAAGCCGGACATCAGTGGACAGGTAGATTATTTAGTTGCTGTAATTGACGATATCGATAAGTACAAGAAGCTTGAAGAAGAGGGCCAACGGGCACAACAGCAGAAAGAGTTGATTCTGAATATTGCAGGAGATGGCATTATCGGATTAGATGATCAAGCCAGGCATACCTTTGTCAATCCTGCCGCCGCCACACTATTGGGATATACCATCGAAGAGATGATCGGCAAAGATAGCCATCAACTATGGCATCACAGCTCCGAAGATGGCTCACCTTTACCATCAGTTCACTACCCCATTACAGGAGTATTGAAAAGTGGGGAGACTCAACGGGGGGAGAAAGAGATTATTTGGAACAAGAGCGGTAATCCTGTGGAAGTTGAGTATATCAGCACCCCGATCAAAGAGAATGGAAAAGTAACCGGTGCTGTTGTGGTTCTACATCAATTGACTTCTGATCAACCAGACTCTCCCCCGCCACAATTGGCATCATGAATATCGGCAGATTCTTACGCTACTACCTTCTCTTTCTCATACCGACAACAGTATTGGTAGGCCTTGCATTCTGGGTGCTCTATTCCCAGACCGAAAACAGTGTCAATAATGAGATGAAGCTTGAATCCAACATTCTCATTAATCAGTTGAGTGATCAACTGAGCATGGCATTTATAGAGATCCACTCAGATCTGAGGCTGCTGGCAGAGCAGTATAAATTACATGGCTTGGATCGTGTTACCAAGAACCCCGCGGCCATTAAAAGATTGCAACAACTATGGATCTCCCTGGCAGATCAGAGAGGTCGATACGACCAGATTCGCTTTCTCGACAACCAAGGACAGGAGATTATCCGCATTAACTATAATGGTGGCACCCCCTTTCCGGTAAGTAGTGACAAGCTTCAATCAAAAAAGCACCGATACTATTTTGTAGAGGCCATTAATACACCAGTTGACGAAATTTGGAATTCAATACTTGATCTCAACATCGAGCGAAAACAGATAGAGTTACCCTTGAAACCAACCATCCGCTTTGGTAACCGAATCAATATGAGTAACGGCAAGGCTGATGGGGTAATAATTTTGAACTATCTTGCCAAGGAGTTACTAAACGACTTCAGGCAAATTTCGGCGGGCTTTTCAGGACAAGCCATGCTACTCAACTGGCAAGGCTATAGCCTGGTTAGCCCAGATGCTGCCCAGGACTGGGAATTCATGTTTCCCGACAGTCCTCAGGTAGGAATGAACGTAACTCACGACCAAGCGTGGCAAGAGATCCAGAGCACCCACCAAGGGCAGTTGTTCAACCCATGGGGACTCTACACATTCAATACCATTGACCCTTCGGGTATTTTTCAAGCCACACAGGCCTGTAAGGGTTGCTTGAGAATGATATTGCATGTACCTAATGAACTGTTACAGGCTAAACTTTGGCGTAAGCTCTCCAACACCATACCTCTGATAATCTTTATCTATCTACTGCTGGCAATAGCTCTTGGCATAGCACTTTGGCAGAGAGAGAAACGAAACGCGGACAAACAGAAGATTGATGCTCTTAATCGAAAAATCACCAATGAGCATGAGCTTTTCCTAAATGGCCCAGGCGTAGTTGCTAAACTGCGTAATGAAGTTGGCTGGCCAATATCATTCGTTTCGGCAAATATCGAAGAGTTGCTGGGATTTGATAAGGAATATTTTAAATCGGGCAAAATCACCTATTCCAGCATTATAGATAGTGGCTATTTGGAGCAATATACCCAAGAGACACTGGAGGCCGAACGAAATCGCTCCATCACATTCAACCGTTCGCCATACCTGATTGTCGACAATAAAAATAACCGCAAGTGGGTAGATGAAACCACCCATGTTATTCGTGACAACCAGGGCAGGTTGACTGATTACTTTGTCCATATACACAATGTCACTCAGCTGAAAGAGGCAGAGCAGCAACTCACACAATCAAGGGACTATATCCAGAAAGTGGTCGATACTATTCCCGACCCAACCTTGGTAATTGACATCAATACCTTCGAACTGCAACTGATTAATCAATCAGCACTCGACCTTTACAACAATGGCCAAATAATCACCTCGAATGCTACATGCTACCATCTCTCCCACAAGCGCACCTCACCCTGTAAGGGGCAGCTCGACCCCTGCCCTATCAAAGAAATCAAAGAGAAGAAGACAACAGTATCGGTCGTTCACAAACATTTTGACCACCAGGGTAATGTGATACATGTAGATGTACGCGCAACTCCTATTTTTGATGAATCTGGTGAGAATATAATTCAAATCATCGAGTCTCACCGCGATATAACCGAGACAGTGGAGATGGAGAAAAAACTCCAGTACATCGCTGAAACCGACAGACTCACACAAATTTTCAATCGTATGAAATTTGATGAGGAGCTAAAGAACCAGATCGCATGGGCCAGTCTGACCAACAACCGATTTGGCTTGATAATGTTCGACCTGGATAACTTTAAACAGGTCAATGACACGTATGGCCATGACATGGGTGATCGGGTGCTGAAAAATACGGTGGATCTATTGACCGGTAGAATCCGAAAATCAGATATTCTTGCTCGATGGGGCGGTGAAGAGTTCATGATAATAGCCCCACTGATCGACACCAAAGAGTTAAGAATTCTGACAGAATCCCTACGCTCTGCCATCGAACAGCTAGAGCATGAGAAAGTCGGCAACGTAACTGCCAGCTTTGGTGCCAGCGTTGTAAGATCAAGTGACAATATAGACACACTGCTTAAGCGGGTAGACAGCGCTCTATATGAATCCAAGCAGAAGGGGCGTAATCGCTGCACTGTATTTTAAGCAGCGACAGACTGTTAGATTTATACCCCCATCCCACAGCATAATTCCCTCTCAGTCATCTTATTTATTATCACGACCAGCTAAAATATGACCTGACACACTTATTTATAAAATCGTTGCAGTTCAATACAACAACCACCCTATCCTTAGCCAGAAAAAAAACGTACTATCTGCGCCATCGGCTGCTTGACCGCTTAAACCTAAAAGATCAGTTGGGCAGCGTGAAGTGTGCGTTTATGGAGGCGCAGCCAAACCATGACGTGGTTGTGGCAATATTTTTAGATTTAGAGGCTTCGAATGAAAAAAACGATCTACATCACCGGCATCACTCTGCTCGCCTTGACTCTTACTGGCTGTAGCGACTCAAATGATTTTAAACCAGTAGCTGGCATGGATGGTATGGATATATATGCCAATGCCTGCTCTAGCTGTCATGGCAGTAATGGACAGGGCAAATTCGGCTTTTTACTTAAACTCGCAGGCACCGATGACTCCTCAGAAGAGATCTCTGAAAAGATCATTAACGGCGGCCATATAATGCCAGCCTTCCCAAACATCAGTCAGCAGGAAGCGGAAAAAGTAGCAGCCTATCTCAAGGCACAATAGTTACTAATCTGGCACCTTAATAGCCATGTTCAGGGCTATAAGCGTGCCCTTGATCAAGGCGCGCGCGGGTCGCCGTACCTGCTACGCCTGACTGAGCCACTCCTGCAGCCTCTAATCAAAAGATATTTAGTGGCAGGCCATCGTCTGTTTCTTACGGATGGAAGTAGTGTTTCACTCTCCCCACCTTGGGGAGAGATTATTCTCAACATCCAGTTGATCCAGAATTCTGGACACCATGAAATCAACAATATCCTCAACGCCCTGTGGATTGTTATAGAAGCCGGGGTTTGCTGGCATGATCACAGCCCCCATACGGCTAAGCTTGAGCATATTCTCCAGGTGAATTTCAGAAAAGGGGGTCTCGCGAACTACCAGGATCAACTTTCGACGCTCTTTTAAGATCACATCTGCAGCCCGCTCCATCAGATCATTGCTGGCTCCGCAGGCAATGGCTGATAGTGCACCAACAGTACAGGGACAGACTACCATCGCCCTCGGCGGATTGGATCCACTGGCCACTGGCGCCAGCCACTGCTGACGTCCAAACACCTGCAACTTTTCCGGGTCAGCATTGAAGCGCTGGCATAGTACCTTCTGCGCTTCGGTTGGCTGAGATGGCAGCTCCAATCCAGACTCCATCTTCAATACCACTTGAGCGGCCTGACTGAACATCACATACAATTTCTGATCTGCCTGGACAAGAGATTCGATCAGGCGCAATGCATAGGCGCTTCCCGATGCTCCGGTAATGGCCACAGCGATCGCTTTTGTTTTATTAGTCATACCCGACATTGTAAAGCATCCAGCAATCTTTGATGTATCCCCTCAAATCCGCCATTACTCATAATCAGGATATGATCTCCTGGCTGAACAATATCCACTGATCTGTCGATCAGATCCTGGGTATCGCGAAACACCTCAGCACGGGAACCCAGTGGCGCCATAACGGACTCCGCATCCCACTCCAGGTCACTGGGTGCAAATAGCATCACTCTGTCAGCCGCCTCCAGGGCACCAGTCAGGCGCCGGGTATGAATATCCTGCTTCATGGTATTGGAGCGAGGCTCAAGCATGGCGACGATACGTGCATCTCCAACCTGACTGCGTAGACCATTCAGGGTAGTTTCAATTGCAGTGGGGTGGTGAGCAAAGTCGTCGTAGACACGGACGCCCGCGACCTCTCCCCGCAGCTCCATACGGCGCTTAACATTCTTAAATCGTGACAAGGCGGAAATGGCAACGCCAGGGGGAACCCCGGCATGTCGAGCTGCCGCGATAGCAGCCAGTGCATTGGCAACATTATGCTGCCCAACCAGGTCCCATTCGACACGCCCCTGGGATTGCCCACCACAGATTACATCAAATTTTTGACCATCCACTGAGGCATCAGCAGCATACCAATCTGTTTCCCCTATGGGATCGAAATACTCCATCGGTGTCCAGAGACCCATATCGATCACCTGGCTGAGATTTTCATCGTTTTGCGGCGCCACGATCAACCCCTGTGAAGGGACTGTACGTAGCAGATGGTGAAACTGTCTCTGGATCATCGCCAGATCATCAAAGATGTCAGCATGATCGAATTCGAGGTTGTTCAACACCAGGGTACGGGGGCGGTAGTGTACAAATTTCGAGCGTTTATCAAAGAAAGCAGTATCGTATTCATCTGCCTCAACCACAAAAAATGGCGAGTCACCCAAGCGGGCGGATACCCCAAAATTCTCCGGTACACCACCAATCAGATACCCAGGATTGAGTCCCGCATCCTCAAGAATCCAGGCCAATAGACTGGCTGTACTGGTTTTCCCATGTGTTCCGGCAACGGCCAGCACCCATCGCTCAGGTAGAACATGTTCAGCCAGCCACTGCGGACCAGAGGTGTAGGAGAGCCCCTGATTGAGCATATACTCCACCGCAGAATTTCCCCTGGACATGGCATTTCCTACCACAACAACATCGGGAGCAGGATCAAGGTGTTCAGGTTTAAAACCCTGCATCAGATCTATCCCAGCCTGCTCCAGTTGCGTACTCATGGGAGGATAGACATTGGCATCCGAACCACTCACTTTATGACCCAATGCTCTTGCCAGCAGGGCAATGCCCCCCATAAATGTGCCGCATATTCCAAGGATATGTAGATGCATCAATCAAGTACCGGAAAAAAGATCGCTATCAGACTACCTGCGATCATGGTGTAAAGCAGTGCCGCAGCAATACCTACATTCAAAGAAAAATCGAAAGTGTGCCGTAATATATGGCCAAACACGACGATGCCCCAGGAAAACACAATCAAAAACAACAGACCTGATTCCACCGATTGACTCTGCTTTCCCCAAGCGATCAATGGCAGCACCAACATACCTAACAGAAAACCGCTCAACATAAGAGCCGTAACTGCTTGAATAAATCGTTGCGACAACCCTCTCATACGCAGTGCTGTATAGAGCATGCCCAGCATCAGCGCCAACTCAAACAGGGTTTGCCAAATGGCACGGCCAAGCCCCGACTGGCCATCCGTCAGCATCAATACGCTGACAAACATATTCAACAGGATAGTAAGCCACAACAGATGTATGGATAGCGGTAGATCCTGCGGGCCACGTTTGAGCAGGCAGAGTTCTATGGCAGCATTGAGCAGTGCCTTCAAAGAAGCTTACCCAGGGTTCGGTCAATCGCAAAAGGGCTCCACGACTGACATACGGGCATCACTTCCAGAGCATTGATATTGATGTGTGGCGGTAAGGATGTCACCCAATAGACGATTTCGGCAATATCATCTGCCGTCAAGGGTTGGGTGTCCTTATAAACATCTGCTGCCTTGTCACTATCCCCTTTCATTCTGACCAGTGAAAATTCAGTCTCAGCCAGCCCCGGCTCGATATTGGTAACCCTCAATGGCGTGCCAATCAGGTCTGCTTTCAAGCCTCTGGAGAACTGCTGCACGAATGCTTTGGTAGCACCATAGGCATTACCACCGGGATAGGGCCAGTTAGCTGCAACTGAACCGATATTGACAATGTGCCCACGTTTACGTTGAACCATACCAGGCAGAATCAACCGGGTGATACGCATCAAACCCTTGATATTGGTGTCTACCATAGTCTCCCAATCCTCAAGATCAGCTCGATGAGCCGGCTCAAGACCAAGGGCCAAACCTGCATTGTTGATCAACACATCGATCTCACGACTGGGTTCTGGCAGCCGCTTTAGAAAACCATCCACCGCTTGACGGTCGGTAACATCCAAAGTCTCGACATCAACCTGCCCTGCTCCTGAGAGGGACTCTCTGAGTGCATGCAGCCGATCCTCTCTGCGGGCACACAACACAAGATCGTCACCTGCTTCAGAGAAGCGGCGGGCACAAGCCTCACCAAAACCGGATGAGGCGCCTGTAATCAACACTCGTTTTTTCATGGGTAACATTAAGGTTGTACTGAATTTTGTGACGGGTCATCTGCCCAGCCAATCTTCGTTCCACGACCATTCAAACATAATCAAAACGGCTTTTGAACCTGGCCCACGCCATCTCTCAAATCATCGTTGTTGAATAACGCGTCTAGCCACGCAACCGTTTTTGGGTTAGCGCAATGCTCAGAATCAAGGTCACTAGCAGCATCATCAGAACCGTCAGATTTCCCGTCCAGGCATAAGGGGTCATGCCACTCAACGGCAGAATCTCTCCTTGCAACACATCCTGCTGTTGTAGCGCCGATCGCCCCTGAAGCTCGCCAAGAGGCCCAATGATTGCCGAGATTCCAGTATTCGTGGCGCGTAACAGATAGCGACTCGTTTCAAGGGCTCGCATACGGGCAATCTGCAGATGTTGATGGGGAGCCAGGGAGTCGCCAAACCAGGCATCATTACTCACATTGATCAGGTAAGCCGCCTCAGGTAATGCCTTAATCATCTCATTTCCAAAGGCATCTTCATAACAGATCGACATACCAACGGCGTGATTACCCACCTTCATCAATGGTTTCTCTTCGATGCGAGCGGAGAAATCAGACATCGGAATTGTAAACAACTCAACCAGAGGCCAGAGTATCGATTTCAGTGGCAGATACTCAGTAAATGGCACCAGGTGTCCCTTGTAATAGCTACCCCTCTCCTCATTACCGAGAGCCACCAGTGCGTTGTAGTAGTGCTCACGCGAAGAATCCATCTGCACCACACCGAACACCAGGTTTGAATCATGATCCCTGACCCGTTTTTCAAGTGGCTGAATAAACGCCGCTTCAACTTGATACTGAAAGGCAGAGACAGCCGTTTCCGGCCAGATCACCAGATCTTTATCGAGATTATCCCGTGAAAGATTGGCATACAAGACCAAGCTGGGAGCCAATTGCTCAGGCGCCCATTTTTGCGCTTGAGGTATGTTGCCTTGTATCAAAGCAACAGTCACAGGTTCACCGTTTTGGCTACTCCACTCTATCTGGCTCGTCGACCAACCTCCGAGCCAGATCACCACCAGACCTGACAGCAACCAGATCCTGCGACCCTGAACATCCAAGAGGTGAGACAATAACCCTGCAGTGAGCGTAACAGCCCAGGTTACACCCAATACGCCAAGCAGAGGCGCATATCCTGCAAGTGGTGAATCAACCTGAGAATAACCTAACTGCAGCCAGGGAAAGCCGGTTAAAAACCAACCTCTGAGCCACTCCATCAAGACCCATAGGGAGGGATAGATCAACAGCAGTTTTGGTGTAACGGCAACTGATTCAAAGTAAGAGGCAACCCATCCCAGCAAACCGTAGTATAGGGATACAAAGAGGATAAACCCCAGGGTAAGCAGCAAAGGAAAGAGCCACCCCAGGTCTCCAAACTGGGCGACACTGACATACAGCCAGGAGACACCGCTCCCTAACAGCCCCACACCATAGGCAAAACCCGTTTGGAAGCTAGCGCCTCTGCCATGGTGCCAGATAAGGAAGAGCAGAAGCGGGCTTAAAACCGCCATCAACCAGAGATTGAAAGGGGCAAATGCCAGCGTGGCAAGTCCACCTGAGATAAAGGCCGTTAACCGTGGGGCGCGTAATAGCAATTGCACTGTGGGTATACCTTCCATCCTCTAGCCGACAGTTGGGTTACTTACTTTTTTCAAGCTTACTATTAACCCGGCGACTAAGTATGTTGTCTTCAGCCATAGTGCATCTGTTACTGGTACAACAATCAACTCAACCATAGACAACTCTCAAACCTACCTCTATTTGTCTCTCTATAGCGGAGATAGCACTGCTTCTTAAAAATTGAGCTGATGAACTGCTTACGCTTGCGGTTCGTCTTCAGGTGTATCGTGTTCATCCTCTATTTCGCCAACGATCTGCTCAAGCAGATCCTCCAGAGTCACGATACCCGCTGTTGAACCATATTCATCAACAACAATGGCCATATGGTTACGGCTCAATTTCAAGTTCTTTAACAGTTGGTTCAGGCGCATCGCCTCCGGAACAAAGAGTGCTTCACGCATAACCTCAAGCAGATCAAATTCATCTCGCTGCTCCTTTTGAAAGAACGGCAACAGATCCTTTGATAAAAGCAGCCCCAGAACCTCATCCACATCCTCTCCGATTACCGGCAGTCGGGAATGAGCTGACTCTATGGCGACCTTTAAGACCTCATCCAGACTATCTCCAGCACGCACCACCTCCAGCTTGGAACGGGGGTTCATGATGTCCCGCGCTCGCCGCTCGGAAACCAGCATCGCACCCTCCATCATGCTCAGGGCGTCATTGTCAAACAACTCCCTCTCGTTGGCCTCCTTCAATAGGCTGTAGATCTGCTCCTTGTCTTGCGGTTCACTACCAAACATTCGACTGATTCGTTCCAGCCAGCGTTTGGAGGAACCGCTACTTAATCGATCTTCGCTGTTCATTGCTTCTCGTTAATGTAGGGGTCTGAAAACTGTAGGGTTTGAAGGATTTCACGCTCTCTATCCTCCATCATCTCTGCCTCCTCATCGGTCTGGTGATCATATCCCTGCAGATGCAACACACCATGAATCACCATATGTGCCCAATGGGCCTCCAGGGTCTTGTGCTGCTGTTGCGCCTCCCGAGCGACCACTGGCGCACAAACCACCAGATCACCGATCAAAGGCGTTGTAACCACTTCAGGGGCATCAAATGGAAAGGAGAGTACATTGGTCGGCTTGTCCTTGCCTCGATAGTCCCGATTCAGCTGCTGGCTCTCTGGCTCATCCACCAAACGGATGACCATTTCCACCTCATTCTCACCGGTCTCGAGTGCAGCTTCAGCCCAGGCAAGCAGTTGTTCATCTTGGGGCAGACCCTGAGATCGCTCAGCAACCCTTTGAATCTCCAGCATCAAGCGACTCATGTTGGCGGTCAGGACCTCAGCTCGAAGTCATCATAGGCACGAACCACCCTTTGTACCACAGGATGGCGAACCACATCGCGAGCATTGAAGAAAGTAAAACTGATACCTTCGACATTGGCCAGTACTTCCGTAACCTGACGCAATCCAGACTGTTGCCCCCTGGGCAGGTCGATTTGAGTCACATCCCCTGTGATTACTGCAGTTGAACCGAATCCAATCCGGGTCAGAAACATCTTCATCTGTTCGGGTGTTGTGTTTTGCGCCTCATCAAGAATGACAAAGGATTCATTAAGGGTACGACCGCGCATGTAGGCCAGTGGCGCAATCTCAATGATATTCCGCTCCACCAGCTTGGCGACCTTCTCAAAGCCCAACATCTCATACAAGGCATCGTAGAGCGGACGCAGATAGGGATCGATCTTCTGTGCCAGATCGCCAGGCAGAAATCCGAGTCGCTCACCGGCCTCTACCGCAGGCCGCACCAGCAGGATACGTCTCACCTGGTCACGTTCCAGGGCATCCACTGCACTGGCTACCGCCAGATAGGTCTTACCCGTTCCAGCAGGCCCAACACCGAAGTTTATATCGTGAGTGAGTACCTTATGCAGATACTCTTTCTGATTCCCACCCCGGGGACGCACCAATCCACGGCGGGTTTTGATAACTGTTTCGGGCAGATCAGCCAGCTTATCCTGGTCAAGTAATTCATCCACGCCTGCTTCCTGTAAAAACAGATGCACCCGCTTCGGTTCCAGCACCTCATTCACAGAGACGCGATAGAGATCCTGCAACACCTGCTCTCCGGCTTGAATGGCATTTCCCTCTCCAATCAGACGGAAATGGTTACCCCGATTGTTGATTTCAATACCCAAACGCCGCTCTATTAGGCGCAGGTGTTCATCCAACTGACCGCAGACATTGGCAAGTCTTGAATTGTCCGCTGGCTCCAGAGCCAGATCGAGAGATTGAGGATGTTCAGCCAACTGCACTTTCCTTAAGCCGGCCTGACCATTCGCCTCGCAGCGAATTTGGCAGTGCCTCGGTGATTCGGACTTCGACAAACTGTCCAATGAGATCGGCTGGTCCATCAAAATTAACCACCCGGTTATTTTCGGTACGACCCGCCAGTTGTGCCGGATTCTTTTTCGCTGGTCGCTCTACCAAGATGCGCTGGGTAGTTCCCACCATCTGGCGACTGATGCTTTGCGCCTGGGTGTTGATTAACTGCTGCAGCCGCTCCAGACGTTTCTGTTTGACTTCCAGCGGTACATCATCGGGCAGATCTGAAGCCGGTGTACCGGGACGGCGACTATAGATGAAACTGTAGGAGTGATCAAAACCGACCTCTTCGATGAGCTGAAGGGTCTGCTCAAAATCCGCTTCAGTCTCACCGGGGAATCCGACAATAAAGTCTGAAGAGATGGTGATTTCAGGGCGCGCTTTGCGTAAACGGGCTATTTTCGCTTTATATTCAAGCACCATATGCCCCCGCTTCATCATCGCCAATACACGGTCTGAACCGGACTGCACTGGAAGATGCAGAAAACTCACCAATTCCGGAACCTGAGCATAGGTCTCTATCAGTCGATCAGAGAATTCAACGGGATGGGATGTGGTGAAACGAATCCGCTCAACACCATCGATTGCCGCTACGAACTCGATCAACAGAGCAAGATCAGCGTGCTCTCCATCGTCCATCTCTCCGCGATAGGCGTTCACATTCTGACCCAGCAGATGGATCTCGCGAACCCCCTGCTCCACCAAACCTGCCACCTCAGCGATAACATCATCGAATGGGCGGCTGATCTCTTCACCTCTAGTGAATGGCACTACACAGTATGTGCAATATTTTGAGCATCCTTCCATGATAGAAACGTATGCCGTTGGGCCTTCTGCCCGGGGATCAGGCAGTCGATCGAACTTTTCGATCTCTGGAAAACTGACATCGACCATCGGTTGTCGCTGAAGACGAACCTGTTTCACCATTTCAGGCAACCGATGCAAGGTCTGAGGACCAAAAACCAGATCCACATAGGGGGCTCGCTGCCGAATGGCCTCACCCT
Source organism: Candidatus Thiodiazotropha sp. AKAK3 (assembly GCF_058244645.1). Lineage (NCBI taxonomy): Bacteria > Pseudomonadati > Pseudomonadota > Gammaproteobacteria > Chromatiales > Sedimenticolaceae > Candidatus Thiodiazotropha > Candidatus Thiodiazotropha sp. AKAK3. The sequence goes on along the minus strand of NZ_JBSYOQ010000063.1, from coordinate 827 downwards.
CTTGACTGGCCACGCAACCACCCACACCTATGACCAGGGCGGGATTACGCTCTTTCCAGGGTCGCCACCGCCCCAACTGGGAGAAGACCTTCTCCTGAGCCTTTTCCCGAATAGAACAGGTATTGAGAAGCAGCACATCCGCCTGCTCAGGGTCATTGGTCAACTCCAGACCTGCGGCCACGCGCAAACCATCCGCCATACGTGACGAATCGTACTCGTTCATCTGGCAACCGAAGGTTTTGATATAGAGTTTTCCGGCCATTATCCCAGAATCCGTAGTCGAACATGGACATGTAGCGTTAATGAGTTCACCCAATGGGGGAACATAAACTTCACTATTTGAAGTGGCATATCATTACCTTACATCAGATATCAGCGATCGACTGCGGAATCTCGGATCATCAATCCGCAGTTCAAATTAAGGGTCGCTATATTATAGCTTGTAGGATTGAGATCCAATCCTAATTGGCCAGTGTTGCACCCATATGAATCATATCGAGCATCAATAAGTAGTGCGATAGATATCAAGGAAAGTACTTTATAGGTAAACATTACGAAGATACCCACATCTGAAGTGGGACATTTGATGGCAAGATAGTGCCCTAACCCGGCGGAGGTACACTAATGTGGTGCGTCATATAAACCCTATATTTCGACAAGGCCTATCTCAGTTTGCGCTTAAATCACCTGCCTCGCCCTGCGGGAAGCCACTCAAGCCGCGATTACGGCGTTGCACCCCTTGGTAAGGGAACAACCATTACCTGCGGGCTGCGCCTTGCACTCACGGCTTGAGCGGCTTTCTAAATACAGGGTTTATATGACGCACC
>NZ_JBSYOQ010000056.1:0-39447 GCF_058244645.1 Candidatus Thiodiazotropha sp. AKAK3 | reverse complement strand
AAATATACTCTGTAAAGTCGCTTCCATGCGTTTCTCCTGCTACTACCATTATCCTTAATGGCATGTTGAATTATTGGTGATGTAAGGCGCTATCTCTTCCTTTTATTTGTACAACAGTGGATTATGTAGACGGCTCATTAAACGACTTATGACGACGGCACATATAATGTCTTATGACGACCAATCTACTGCTAATGTTCGCTCAAAACCACAAAACCATCCGATACTAGAAACTACATTCCTAATAAACAACGCTCAATAAATTATGGAGCGCATACCAAACCAAACGGCACCACAGCACATAGCTATCTGCCAGCTAGATTCTTCAAATTGGATTTCAACAGAAAAACCACCATGTTTTTGCTTGGATTAATGAATGATCTAATGCTCAAAGCATCAATAAAAGCATCACGCCAACGACAAACCGCTTTTTCGGAAGACACTACCAGATTTAGATAAAACCCTGCTCTCTCAACAGGGCCTCAGTTAATCCTGAACCTGTCATCTTGGCCGCTTGATCCCCCAACATCAGTCGTTCCAGATAGCGGGCAATCAGATCAACTTCCAGATTGACCTCAGTTCCGGCACGGTAACCATCCATGATGGTCTCCTGCAGGGTATGGGGGACCAGGTTCAGTTCGAACTGGGCTCCGTTGACACCATTTACGGTGAGACTCACGCCATCAACACAGATCGATCCCTTCAGTGCGATATAGCGGGCTAGCTCCGGGGGGGCTGCAACTGTAAATCGGATGGAACGGGCATCGTCCCTTCGCTCCACGATATGGCCGACACCATCCACGTGACCACTGACCAGATGGCCGCCCAGTCGGGTATTCAGGGTCAGGGCTTTTTCGAGATTGAGTGGGGCTCCTGATTTGAGCTTGTGCAGGGTGGTCAATCCCAGGGTTTCTCTCGAGACATCGGCTTTAAAGCCTTTGCCGGTCAGCTCAATTACGGTTAGACAGATGCCGTTGCTGGCAATGCTGTCACCGAGGGCGACATCACTAAGATCCAGATCACCGCTGTTGATGGTCAGACGCTGATCCCCTCCTCTTGCTTCAACTGAAGCCAATTGACCAACTGCCTGAATAATACCGGTAAACATGGGTCAATCCTCACTCTGAATTGGGTTTGCGGTTATCCGTATATCGGGGCCAATCTGTCTGAGGTCGGTGATCTGCAGGGCGATGCGTTGCGACATCTGTTCCAGCCCCGGTATTGTGAATAAGCCTCTCGCTGAATTGCCCATCAGGTGAGGCGCCTGATAGATTATCAGCTCATCAATCAGGCCCTGTTCCAGCATGGCCCCGGCGAGGGTTGCTCCAGACTCCAGCATCACTTCATTGATCTCCTGACTCGCCAGGAACTGGAGAACTTCATTCAGGTCGAGACTCTTTTGATCACCCGGCAGAGTAATCACCTGCGCACCAGCTGCTTCGAGTGCGGCACCATGGGTTGGATTTTCGTCGCTGCAGACCACCAGTGTTGGCCCAGGCTGATTAAACATTTTGGCTGTTACCGGGGCATCGAGATTTGGATCCAACACCACCCGCACTGGATGGGGTATCGGAAGATCCTCATCTATGCCCAGCTCTTGATGGGTAAGACGTACATTCATTGAGGGGTCATCGGCAACCAAAGTGCCAATACCGGTCATAATGGCGTGACTGGCGGCTCTCAGCCGGTGTACATCCCTCCTCGCATCCGCGGAGGTTATCCACTGGCTCTCTCCATTGGCCATGGCAGTGCGTCCATCCATGCTCATGGCCATTTTACAACGCACAAAAGGTAACCCCTGAGTCATGCGTTTGATGAAACCGGGATTGAGTGCCTCTGCCTGGGCCTTCATCACGCCGGAGAGAACCTCAATACCCGCCTGCTTAAGTCGTTCAAACCCCTCACCTGCCACCTTTGGATTGGGGTCAGCCATGGCTGCAACCACTCTTTTCACTCCGGCCTCAATCAGGCCTTCAGTACATGGTGGTGTTCTTCCCTGGTGACAACAGGGCTCCAAGGTGACATAAGCAGTCGCACCCTTTGCTGCCGCTCCTGCATCGGCCAATGCATTACGCTCAGCATGGAGTTCACCCGCTCTGCGGTGATAGCCCTCACCAACGATCTCTCCATCTTTAACCAGGAGACAGCCGACTCTCGGGTTTGGCTGGGTGGTATACCATCCCTGTTTGGCCAGTTGAATCGCACGCCCCATAAAACGATGGTCGAGATCACTGCTCAAGACTTTTTTTCCTCTTCTTTCAGGAGATCCAGTTGGCGACGTCTGGCTTCAGGACTTGGCTGCTGTTCAAGACGCTCTATCTCTTCCCGAAAGGCGTTGACGTCTTCGAACTTGCGGTAGACTGACGCAAACCGAACATAGGCGACCTGGTCGAGTCGTTTCAGCTCTTCCATCACCAACTCACCAATGGCGAGTGAGTTAATCTCTCTCTCCCCTCCCGCCATCAGTTTTCGGGTGATGTGGTTGATCGCTGCATCGACCAGTTCGGCACTGACCGGTCTTTTCTCCAAGGCTCGGGTCATCCCTGCGCGGAGTTTGCGGCCATCAAAATGGACACGACTGCCATCCTGCTTGACGACCCAGGGGAGGTTGAGTTCTGCGGTTTCGTAGGTGGTGAAACGCTCTTTGCAGACCGTACACTCACGCCGTCTGCGGATCTGGTCACCCTCTCCCGCCAGGCGGGAGTCGATGACCTTGGTATCCTGGGCTCCACAAAATGGACAGCGCATTATTCAGCTGCTATCTGTTGCTGTATCGGCAGTGCGCTACCGCACCCCGGTACTCTTTTTGGCAGATATCAGTTGGCATAGACAGGATGCTTGGCACAGATGTCCAATACCTTCGCCTTGACTGACTCAATGATTGCACTGTCACCCCGTCCATCGATGACATCGCACATCCATCCTGCCAGCTCGACACACTCAGCTTGATCAAAACCACGAGTGGTGACCGCAGGGGTTCCGACCCGAATACCAGAGGTGACAAAAGGTGATTGGGGATCGTTGGGTACGGCATTCTTGTTCACGGTGATGTTGGCAGCACCCAACCAGGCGTCCACATCTTTACCGGTCAGGCCGGCTTCGATGAAGCTCACCAGAAAGAGATGATCGTCAGTCCCTTTTGAGACCACATCGTAGCCTCTATCCATGAACACCTTGGCCATCGCCCGTGCATTGTCGATCACCTTCTGTTGGTAATCTTTGTACTCTGGCTCCATTGCCTCCTTGAAGGCCACTGCCTTGGCGGCGATGACATGCATCAGTGGGCCACCCTGAATACCGGGAAAAACCAGTGAGTTGAGTTTCTTTTCAATCTCAGGATTGGACTTGGCCAGTATCAAGCCACCGCGAGGACCGCGCAGGGTTTTATGGGTGGTGGTGGTGGTGACATCTGCGATCTGAACTGGACTGGGATAGTGACCAGCGGCGATCAGACCCGCAACATGGGCCATATCGACGAACAGAAAGGCACCCACTTCGTCGGCGATATCACGAAAACGCTGCCAATCCACAACTCTTGAGTAGGCAGAGAAGCCCGCTACGATCATCTTTGGCTTGTGCTCTTTTGCCAGACGTTCAACTTCGTCGTAGTCGATCTCACCGGTCTCGGGATTGAGTCCATACTGGACTGCATTGTAGATTTTGCCGGAAAAATTTGGCTTGGCGCCGTGGGTCAGATGTCCACCATGAGCGAGACTCATTCCAAGAATCGTATCCCCTGGCTGGCAAAGGGCCATGTAGACAGCGGCGTTGGCCTGTGACCCGGAATGGGGCTGTACATTGGCGTAGTCTGCACCGAACAGGGCTTTGGCGCGATCGATAGCGAGTTGCTCTGCGACATCAACATTCTCACAACCACCGTAATAGCGCTTATTGGGATAACCTTCGGCATACTTGTTGGTCATCACCCCGCCCTGTGCCTGCATCACCCTGGGGCTGGTGTAATTCTCTGACGCTATCAGTTCGATGTGCTCTTCCTGACGACGCTCTTCAGCCTGAATCGCCGCCCACAGCTCGTCATCATAACCTTGAATCTGCATACTCTTCTGGAACATATCGCCTCTCCGGCACCACACCGGAGTAACCCGGGCAGTTGAATCTTCAATTAATGGTTGTGGATCTCTAGTATATTTCCTGCAAATGACTATCAATGCGTCACAGCATGTCAGCGGCCATGATTTCGAGGAACTAGCACCTATCGACAGTTACATTCACGGACGAAACATCCTGACCCGTGAAACAAGGGCGAAATATATCAAATATTCAGTTCTGAATCCTGCCTGATAATGGCTCAATTTACCCGGAGGAAGATATGGAAGAGCTGAAGCGTCAGATCTCGACTTTGTTAATAGCTGTTCAGGGAAATAATCTGCTGCTCTCAGCTTTCCAGGGTGAGGTAAGCCACCCCTGGAAAGTCTCTATGGCTTAGCGCTTTCAGCCGCCAAGCAACCCTGTCTGCTTGATTATCATCAGGATATCTTCCCTCAAACCAATAACATAGATCGCAGCAATGCCTATAAAGAGCAGCATCAGCAGTAGAAACATGGTGATGAAGCCACTGATCGCCATGCGTCTTTTCATTTTGACTTCGTCTGTCATAACCCTCGAGACCTGGCCCAATACTGGAAATTCCAATTCCGTACCCAGGGTACGCATATCAAAATAGACCGGCCTGAGTTGAGACAACAGAAAGGCGATACCACCGCCGATACCCAGTGCCACAATCAATACCCCGATGGTTAGAAGAAGGCGTTGTGGCCCGACAGGGAACAGGGGTACAGTCGGTGGCTCGACCACTCTGAATTTCAGATTATCGCCAGCCTCATCCGCCCGCTCTGACATTTTTGCGGACTCCAGCCTCTGCACCAGCTCCTGATAATTCTCTTTGTTTATGTTGTAGTCACGATTCAACCGTGTCAGTTCTGCTTCGACCTTGGGCAGGGTATCAAGCTTCTTCTTGGTCTCATCGACCCGGTTTTGGTACTCATTGGCACGCAGGCGAATGGCTCGTAAATTAACTTCTGACTGACGATAGGCCAATTTAAGCTCTTCCAATGCACTGGAAACCCCAGGTGCACTTGAAGCGATAGGGCTTGGTGGCCTGCTGGGTGCGTTGGCAGCCTGCTTTCTCAACTCTTCGATTTTGGATCTTAACTCCTGTACATCCGGGTGTTGATCCGTATATCGAAGCAGCAAATCGTCCAGTCTTGTCTGCATCGCCAACAGACGCTGCGCCATTGGCGAGTTTGAAGCCGCTGACAGGCCGAGACTGTCACTACGACTCTGCTCTTCAGCCAGGGTTGTGGTGTATTGACGTTTCAGCTCATCACGCCTTATGCGGGCCTCTTTAAGCTCTAACTGAACCTCTTCAAGATCTGTCCGGGCACTCTCCAATCGAGTGAAGATACCGCCATTCTCTCTCGGCAGGGTATCTACATTTTTGCGTTTGAAGTCTGTCAGTTTGTTCTCCGCCTCCAGGAGACGGCTTTCATATTCAACGATCTGTTTTTGTAGGAATTCTTGAGCAGCATCAGACTCTATACGGGTATCACCCAAGGCACTTTCCACAAAGATATCGAGCAGAACCTTGACCACCCTTTGCGCCATGAAACGGTCGTCATATTCAAAAGCGATGGTGTAGAAGTTTTCTGTTTCCCGGCTACCTGGAATCGGACGGCGATTGACATCAACGACTATGGTCTTTCTCAACCAGTTAATCAGCTGCTCCTCCTCTTCACGTGAGGTCGCTTTGTGATCCAGATCAGTCAGCATCAGCAGCTTTTTGAGATTCTCATGGCTCAGAAGTGTGCGCGTCATCAGATGCAGGCGCTGATTCATATCATTCTGCACAGCCAGCCCCTGGAGCAGAGGTCGAAGCACACTCTCGGTGTCGACATACACTTTGGCCTCGGACTCAAATTTATCGGGCAATACAAACACCACGCCCCAACCCATTACGGCAACAGCCCAGGAGATTGAGATCGCCAGCCAACGAAATCGCCAGGCTGAACGAATATAGTTTTTAATTTTGAAAATGATATCGTTCATCTAATTCTGCTTACTGCGGTTTGTAGTGCAAACAAAAACCGGTCCCTTTTTAATATCCTGGATCTATTAAGGTTATCTGACTTTGGATACGCATTCTAAAGGAGATCTAATCAGTAAAGTAGCCTAATATTCACATCACAAGAAATTGAGCCTGACAGTTAGACCCTGGAACAATTGAATCCTTCCATTTTTCCTATCCCTCAGCCACATCTCCTCACCAGCAGCCCAGCCATACTTAAATTATTTTTTCATATCTTTCATGCAGTTAAATAAATTACTTGCTCTGACATATAAAGTAAAGCAGCTCAAGGTAATTCAAATGAGTGCACAATTGTCACAGCATCACTTTTCAGCCAAAAATGTTAAATACCTATCTCCCCGGCCTACTGTTCTTAATTTAGATCTATCCTTAATTTAGAAACCGCTGTACCTCCTGGGTCATATCACCAATAGAGGTATTTTCTTATGAACCTGAATCACCATGCTAAATATGTCGATGGCTTGTACTATCCGGATTGTCACCCTGGTTGGGGTGGCTGTGCAGAAGAGCTGTTTCACTATACCTCCCGCTATTTCGCATATGCAGAAGCCTTTTTGCGCAACCTGACAGATCAGCGGCAATTCAATATGTCGGGTTACCAGGCAACCAGATTGAGCACTGGGCAGCGGCGCCTGATGGCAGCCATACTGGCAAACAGACCAGATTGTCGCTCAGCGCGTGACATTACTCAGATTGTTCGTGGGGTTATCAATGGCGAGGAGTCGGTGAGTCAAGAACTTACCGATCACTACCAGGATCAGTTGAAAATCATCCCTGAGAATGTGGAGCTGGTCTACTCTGGCAAAACCCACCACTCTGAACTCCCGAAAGTGGAACCGCTCGATCCATTTTTAAATTTAGCTGCCAGGCTGAAACTCCCAACGGCTGTAAGGGAGCATCATGTTGAGATTCCTCTGAAAGAACTGGCGCAACATCTGGATTCAAGCAACTCTTCCCTTCGCAACACGCTCCAGGAGGCGGTTCTTCAACTCCATTTTGCTGGTTATCAGCTGAAAAACCACCCTGGCTTGACCCATAAAGCAGCGAAACAACTTGAAAATGAACAGGCTCGGCTGAGTCGTTTAAACAATCGGCAGCCGCACCTTCACTCAACCTATGAAATTTACTAGTGGGCCGAGGGTTAAATCCAGTAACTCTCAGAGCACTCCGGGCGACTCCTCTTCCAGATAGGTGTAACCATCCAAACCCAGTTGATAAAAGCGCAGGAAGCTGTTGGCTTCCCGCGCTGAAATCCGTCCTTGAATACGCGCCTGCTGCAACTGACGACGCATCCGGTCAAGCAATACCTTTTCATTAAACTGGACATAGTCCAGCACCTCAGAAACCGACTCCCCTGCCACAACCTGCTCTAGTTCATAGTGGTCACCATCCATTCGAACATGTACAGCATGGGTATCCCCAAACAGGTTGTGCAGGTCACCTAAAATCTCCTGGTAGGCGCCGGTTAAGAAGATACCGAGCAGATAGGGTTCTCCAGGTCGTTCCTTATGCAGAGGCAAGGTTTTTGATGTGCCATTCTGTAGGGGAAATCTCTCAATCTTGCCATCTGAATCACAGGTGATATCGACCAGGATACCCTGCCTGTCGGGGGATTCACCCAGCCTGTGGATTGGCATCACTGGAAAGACCTGATTGATCGCCCAACTATCAGGCAGAGATTGAAATACTGAGAAATTACAAAAATAGCGATCGGCAGTCTTGGATAAGAGCTCAGGTTCAAGCTGACTCAGTTCAGCCTCATCCATACACCCGCTAATCCTGTTGATCAGACGCCAGTAGAGATCATCAGCATGAGCCCGATCAGAAAGGGTCGCATGGCCCAGGGTAAAGAGCTTATTGATATCCTCCCGAAAGGCAGTGACATCATGTAGTGCCTCTCTGGGCGTCAGATTATCGAAATTGACCAGGGTATCCCATAGTTGACGCAATTGAAGCGGGCTTTCCTGGCCAGGCTCCACTGGCGCAACCTCAGTTGTCCGCCGTGTTGTGCCAATCACATCGACAATCAGCACAGCATGATGAGCAACCAGCGCCCTTCCCGATTCGGAAATGATATGTGGATGAGGCAGAGACGCCTCGTCACAAATCCCTTTCAAGGCCCAGACTATGTCATTGGCATACTCTTGCAGACTATAGTCAACAGAGGAGTTGCTTGCAGAAACACTCCCCTCATAGTTAACCCCAAGACCGCCACCAACATCCATAAATTCAATTGGTGCTCCCAGCTGTCTTATTTCGACGTAATAGCGTGCCGCCTCCTGCATCGCCTCTTTGATGTATCTGATTTGAGGTACCTGACTGCCGATGTGGAAATGCAGCAATCTGAGAGATTCCAGCTTAGCCACCTGTTTCAGTTTACTCACGGCCTGTAACAACTCCGAAGGTGAGAGACCGAATTTCGAGTTATCCCCTCCGGAATCCTGCCACATGCCATTACTCGTGGTGGCCATGCGGCAGCGCAGACCAATGAGAGGTTCCACATTCAGTCGTTCAGCAGCATCGAGTATCAGTTCGAGTTCATTGAGTTTTTCCACCACGACAAAGACCTGTTTACCCATCTTTATGCCAATCATGGCGAGGTCGACAAACTCCTGATCCTTATAGCCGTTGCACAGAATCAAACCATCCACATCCTCGAGCATTGCCAGGGTTGCATGCAATTCAGGCTTCGAGCCTGCTTCCAGCCCCCAGTGATAATCAGTACCAAACTCAACGATCTCTTCAATGACCTGACGCTGTTGATTAACCTTGATCGGGTAGACACCAAAGTAGTTACCCCTGTATTCAGCCTGATCAATAGCCACGCTGAACCGTTTACTGATCTGGGCCATGCGACGTTTCAGCATGTCGGAAAAGCGCAAAAGCAGTGGCGGCTTCAACTGTTGCTCGGCAAGTTCTTCGCATAACACCTTCAGGTCGATACGGCGGATACCATCGGTAATGGCCTCTACATGACCCAGGTCATTAATCGAAAAATAGCCACCACCCCATTGAGCAACCTGATAGAGCTTCTCTGCTCGATGAACATCCCAATCTACATCAATACTCATCGACTACTCCAATTTGAGAACCTGTAGCGGACTTATGGTTAAAACCCTGGGACTTGCCCCAGAAGGAGATAGACTTTTGCATCAGCTTGGCTGCCAGCATATCGGAAACCTTGTTTGCCTCAGGTACCAGCTCAACAATGTCCAACCCAGCCAATTCAATGGCGCTGTTTCTCAACAGGGTTTCAACGATGTTTACCCCTTGGTGCCAACTCAAACCACCGGGCTGTGGCGTGCCGACGCCAGAAACCACACCGGGGTCGAATCCATCCAGATCGATGGTCAACCAGACCGGCCCTTTGAGGGAGGCCAGATGATGGAGCATCGATTGCATATACTCAGCTTGCTGAAGCTGCCGGTCGAAATAGGTCGTAATCGAAGTTTCATTGCGGATTATTTTCGCCTCCTCAGCGTGCAGGGAGCGTATACCTATTTGAATCAGTTGGTAGCCTTTCTGCCAGATCCGGTACATCGGGCAGGCATGATTGTAGATCGAACCCTGGTAGCTGGATCTAAGATCTGCATGAGCATCAATCTGAACCACTGTTCCCCCCGAAGGCATGCGGGCAAATACTATTTCCGGGGTTATTGAGTGTTCACCACCGAGTGCGATGAGTAGATTATCTACGGGTAAATCAGCAACCGTTTCAAAAAGTTGCTGATGAAATCTCTCCTCAGTTTCAGCCGATGTGGATAGCGGCTTAAGTACTGTGGATTTCATATATTCACTGGGACACCATCCACCATCCTCCTCATAGAACTCCAGTTGACTGCTGGCGGTCAGAATAGCTTCAGGCCCAAGTCCAGTTCCCCCCTGAAAGGTCACTGTCCGCTCATAGGGAACAGGTAGTATCACTACATCTGCTGCATCGATACTGCTATTGGGTAGATCAAGGTATTTCATGCCGCGAAGTGTGCCAGAAATGGTGCTATCGAGGGAACCTCTGGATCAACCTCAGACGATTCAGGCCATAAAGAGTAGAGTTTAGTGATGCAAAACTGCCAGAGCGCAATCCAGAGCGTCATCTTTTACAGCTGCAACCCGATGGGATGAGGTTATTATTAACCCGGCGACTAAGTATGTTGTCTTCAGGGTTTCAAGCCTGCACTTGATCAAGGCGCGGCTCGCGCCCCGCAGGCAGGCACGCTTCGGCTGAAGACAACATACTTAGTCGCCATGATGATCCGTAGCGCTAATAATTCAGATGCTGCAGTACAGGTAGAGGCCACTGATACCTGATCCTGGTAAGAGAAGCACTCCAGTGGTGTCAAATGAACCTGTCAGAGCTGACTCAACAGTTTGAGAGGTTTAAAGAATAGTGGTTGTATCCGGGTATTTTTCGGTAAGATACAGAGACAGATATTAAACAGGCGGTAGAAGCCGCTCCTTTAAACCAACCGTTTTTGCTAAATTCACTGGATAGACAAATAGATGGAAAGCGCATTACCCACCGAACTCGAAGTTGCTCAGTTGATCGTTGAGACCCTTAATCTGGAAGACGTAACAGCTGATGAGATCGAATCTGACGCCCCCTTATTTCGAGACGGTTTGGGCCTCGACTCAATTGATGCACTGGAACTTTCGTTAGGCATCAAACAGAAGTACGGCATTCAATTGAAGGCTGATGACGAGAATCTGACAGAAATCTTCTCATCTCTATCTAAGTTAACTCGCTACATTTTGGATAATCTCTAGTTGTGTGGAGCGAAAGGGCTAAAGCCGTAGCAGATGACCACCCCTGCCTGGCAGGGCATTTCCCTGGCAACCCAATCGTTCCTGGCACCCTGATTCTTGAGCGTGTGATAGAGCTGCTTGCCAAGCGCTATGCAGAGCACAGAGTGAACGAGATAGTGAATGTTAAGTTCATGCAGCCGTTGATGCCTGGACAGGACTTCGATCTATCCGCTGAGGAAAAAGGTGATTTGATCATTTTCAAATGTGTCGTTGGCAACATCACCATAGTTACAGGCAAGTTGGCCTTGACCAAGACCGGGCCATAACCTTGAGTAGTCGCTGGAAAGGACAGGGGGAGAGAGGCACTTCAGGGGCACTTCGTCTGATTCTCTGGATTGCATTGAATCTAGGGAGATTTGCCGCCCGTTCCCTGCTCTACCCGATCACCCTCTACTTCCTGATTACGGCTAGCGCCCAAAGACGTGCCTCGAAAGATTATCTGAATCTGGTTCTCGACCGCCCACCGACCCTGCTCGACACAGCCAAACATATCCACACCTTCTCAGCTACCATTCTGGATCGGGTATTCCTGATGGCTGACCGGTATGACTATTTCGAGCTGGAGATCCACAATCACAAGATGATTGCGGAGCATCTGCAGGCCAATCGGGGTTGTATTCTGCTCGGTTCTCACCTGGGCAGCTTTGAAATCCTGAGGGCCACGGCGATTGTAAAGCGGGAGTTACCCCTGAAGATACTGATGTATCCTCAGCACAACGAAATGATGATGCGGGTATTCTCTGAGCTAAATCCTGCGCTCAGCGACAGTATTATCGAGCTGGGTAAGCCTGACACCTTGATACGTGCCCAGGAGGTGGTCGACCAGGGCGGAATCATTGGTCTATTGGGTGACCGCGTTACAGATAGTGCGAAATCAGCTAAATGTAATTTTCTTGGCAGAGAGACTCTGCTGCCACAAGGCCCGATGCTGCTCGCTTCGATTCTGAAATGCCCGGTATTTCTGTTTTTTGGTCTCTACCTGGGCGGAAACAGATACCAAATACGTATTGAACATTTTGCTGATGTTATTGAGTTGGAGAGGGGGCGTCGCAACGAGGCACTCCAGGCATGGACACAACGCTACGCGGACAGAATGGAATATTATGCGCGTATGTCACCATACAACTGGTTCAATTTTTACGATTTCTGGGGGCAGGATGAGACTTCAGAATAGTAATCTGATCTGTCGCCTGTTACTTGGGCTGTTTTTGATTACCCTTGCACCAATCTCTGTGGCCGAAGAGTCAGACTGGTCACTGGAATATATGATGAAACAGTGGCAATCGAGCGGAGATCGACATGCCCGGTTTACTGAAGTTCGTGAACTGGCTCTACTCGATCAGCCTATAGAGCAGAGAGGAACCTTGGTGTTTCAGCCACCAGATCGGCTGATAAGAACCCTCGCCCCCCCAAGTGATACCCGCTATGAGATCGAGGGCAACCGGTTAATTCTTTGGCAGGGAGAGAAACAGCAGACCCTGTTATTGGACAACCTACCGGAACTGCTTGCCTTCAGCGCCTCCTTCCGATCAGTCCTGGGGGGAGATATTGAAACATTGAACTCCTATTTCACGCCAAAGTTGTCCGGGGACAAAAAGGGCTGGATCCTGACCCTTGATCCCAGGCAGAAAGAACTGGCCGCTAAAATAACTCAAATTGAGATAGAGGGCCGGGAACTGGAAATAGATCGCTACCGGGTGATTGAAACCAACGGTGATCAGATCATCACCCACCTCACACCTATTCAAAAATGAGTCCGAAGCATCTTCTGAGATCCATCCATTTCAAAATGGATCATGTCACTACAACACACTCTATTGGTAATCTTGATTGAGTGGTTTCTGAGAATGAAGATCAGATATAACACCCTGGTGCTTTGGTTGACCACGCTGCTCATCTGTAGCTGGTGGGCATTCAGCCAAATCGAAGTGCGCACCGATATGAGCCTGTTTCTTCCTGAAGGCACCGCAGCAGACCAAAAACTGTTGCTCAACGAAATAAATCAGGGAGAGGCCAACCGATTGCTGATGATAGCGATCAAGCAGGGAGATTCGGCGGGAAGAGCCCAGATCAGTCAGCAATTTGCGACTCAGCTTCGTAACAGCCCCTTTTTCGAGCGGGTGGAAAATGGCACCCCCACTACCCTGGTGATCGATCCTCTTCTTTTTAAGTACCGATACCTGATTTCAACTGATGACAGACCCGATAACTACTCTGCAGATATGCTCAATGCAGCCCTGGTGCAGCGATTAGAGGAGCTGAAATCACCCTTTCCCACACCTTTCAAAGATCTATTACCTGCTGATCCACTGGGCACCTATCAGTCGATGTTGGGCAGCTGGTTAGCTGAACATAACATCAACAGTGAACAGGGGGTATGGCACTCAAAGGATGGTGAGATGGCTCTGCTTCTGGCTCAGACCAAGGCGGGAGGTATGGATCTCGATCAACAGCAACTGGTGCTTTCCTTCATCAAGACTGAATTTGTCCGTGTCAGTAGTGGCCAACCCTACGAACTGATTGTGAGTGGCCCTGGCACCTTTGGCGTTGAATCGAGAAATATTATTCACAATGAGAGTCAAAGCCTGAGCATCATCGCCTCAATATTGATTGCACTCCTGCTGTTCAGTGCTTATCGATTTCTACCCTATCTATTGATAGCCGCTCTGCCTCTAGCCAGTGCCCTACTGGCTGCGGCGATAGTCTGCCAACTTTTTTTCGGCGAGCTGCATGGCATCACCCTCGCATTTGGAATCACCCTACTTGGGGTGACACTGGATTACCCTATCCACCTGTTCAGTCATCTCCGAAAAGAGCAATCAGTTAAAAAAAGTATGCTGCAGATCTGGAATACTATGCGTTTAGGTGTCTACACCACCTGTATCGCCTATCTGGTTCTATTGACCACCGATTTTTCCGGCTTACGCCAATTGGGTCTTTTTACACTGACCGGCCTGCTGACTGCTGCATTGACAAGCCGTTTTATACTGCCGCAACTTTTTCCCGTAGCTTTTATGCCACCAAAACCCAGGGGAATATCACTATTGAGCAGGTTACTCGGTCAGCGCAGGTGGCCGGTATTGGTGCTTTCTACTGCAGCGATTATCAGTCTGGCAAGCCTGCTCATTTCATACGACACGCTCTGGCAGGATGACATCGCCACCCTCTCTCCACTACCCCAGGCACTTCTGAAACAGGATCGGCAATTACGCCAGCAGCTGCTTAGCGCAGAACCCAACCAGCTAATGTTTATCAGGGGCGATGATCCGGAATCGATACTGCAGACCAGTGAAGCGTTGCGTGAGCGTCTCAAAACTGACCCTGAAGGGCAGATTCTCAATGACATAAAACTACCCAGTGATTATCTTCCCAGTGAGCATAAACAGAGGCTTAGACAACGCGCCCTGCCTGATTCGGAGCAATTGTCAGCAAACCTGCAACAGGGGCTGAAGGGAACACCTTTTCGGGAAACGGCTTTCAAGCCCTTCATCAAGGAGATCCAGGAGAGCAGAAGATATTCGCCTTTAAGCTATGACCAGGCATTGGAGACCGATTTAAAACCGCGCCTGCAAAGCATGATCAGGCAGGGACCATCTGACTGGTTTGCATTGATTCCGTTACACACGGATGGCGATTCCGAATCAATTGCAAACTATCTCAACAACGCCTCTCCTGAAGTTCGCTATCTCAATATGAGATCAGAAATCAGTAGTCTCGTGGGAGACTTCAGAGAGCAGATTCTGCAACGAATCGCTTTCGGTAGCCTGCTTATGCTGTTGCTGCTTTGGTACGGTCTGGGTTCATTAAAAGCCGCGTTTAACACACTGATACCGATTGCTGCGGCTATTTTGACTACAGTTGGCCTGTTAAATTTATCAGGAGAGTCCCTCAATCTGTTTCATCTGATCTCGCTGATGCTCGTACTGGGTATCGGAATGGACTACAGCCTCTTCTTCCGGCGCCGTGAGCAGCAGCAGGGAGAGACTTTATTGACGCTGCATGCCTTAAGTGTTTGTGCATTGAGCACTGCTGGTGTGTTTGCGATCCTGGCCAGTTCTTCGATTCCTGTGTTACACGCTATAGGCCAGACAGTCGCTATCGGTGTAGCAATGAGTTATCTTGCCACCTATGCCCTGTCACGAAGAATTTCATAGACTTAAAGGATCAAGCTCAGACTCTTGAAGATGATTGATTACGCAGCCTGAGCTTAGCTAAAAAATAGAAATGAACGGAGTCCAATCCGAATCAAGCAGCCGACTACGCAGACTGGCCCATATTTGCCTGTTTTTGCTGGCACTCGCCTATCCTCTGGCTTTACATGCAGGGGTTGTCAATAAAAGCCTGCTTGCTCCAAGCCTTATTCTGCTTATGCTTCTTGCGGTCTGGGGTGTTCTCGAGCTGTTAAAAGGCCGTCTTAGCGGATGGCTGATCATTCTATTCGCCGCTTTTGGCGCGGCTTGGCTGTTAATTTACAGGCCAGATACAGTCAAGCTTCTACAGCTACCGCCGATAATCATCAATGGTAGCCTGTTTACGTTATTTACAATGACACTGTTACCCGGACAGACACCACTGATAACACGCTTTGCGGAGTTGATGCATAAAGATGAGCGTGACTTGAATGACTACGAGCGTCAATATACCCGCCGAGTCACGCTATTCTGGTCGCTGATGTTCGCTTTTCTGACCATAGAAAGTGCACTCTTAGCCCACTATGCCTCGACAGAAACCTGGTCTCTATTTACTAACTTTATAAACTATCTTTTGGTTATCATGGGGTTACTCATAGAATATCGTATTCGGGAAGTGAAACTGCCACACTTGGAGCACCCCGGTTTTTTGAATTTTGTTCGCTTGGTTCGGAGAATTGAATGGCGGAGCCTGCTTTAAACAGCTCAATACAGTGCAGCATGTTGGTGCATCATCCACAGCAAATCGCTGCCTGGCACCATGGGAGAGGAGTTTCTGCCGATCAGTTCTTTCAGGATGTGGCAAAACTGGCAGCACAGCTACCTGAGATGAAACAGGTCATCAATCTTTGTGATGACAGGTACCACTTTGCTGTCAGTTTTGCAGCGGCTATCGTGCGTCAACAGATTACCCTGATGCCCTCCAATAACACACCAGGTGCAGTAAACAGCCTGTTGCAAGATTGGGGTGACAGCTATTGCCTCACAGATCAGTACCAAAACAGCATTCAAGCCAAACAGCTTTTATTTAACGATCTGCTTCAACTTGAGAGTGATAGCTCACTGCCTCTGCCTCAACAAATCGATCCAGGCCAACAGGTTGCAGTACTGTTCACCTCAGGAACAACCGGTGTCCCCAAGGCCAATCCAAAGAGCTGGGGTGAACTGAAAAGCGAGGCGGATAGTGCATTGGCGCGTTTTCCGTTCTTATCCCGTTCAGTCTCTTCACTGGTTGCAACAGTACCTGCCCAGCATATGTACGGACTCGCTACTTCAATATTTTTTCCCTGGCAGGGAGGAATAGCGGTACATACCGGACGCCCACTCTTCCCAGCAGATATTGCATCAGCCCTGGCATTGACCAGCGCCCCAAGAGCACTCATCACCACCCCATTGCACCTGCGAGCCTGCCTGGATGCGGGTATCAGCTGGCCAGAAATATCTTTCATCATATCTGCAACTGCTCCCCTCACCAGGGAACTGGCCGCTGAGGTCGAGCAACAACTTCAAACAGAGGTTTATGAGATCTACGGCTCTACAGAGACAGGCTCGATTGCCAGTAGACGTACCCTGAAAGAGGATATCTGGAAACTGTATGACGGGATTAGTCTGATTGAGGATGAAAATCAGACCTTTGCCAAGGGGGGACATCTACCCCAACCAGTCCCTTTGAACGATAACATCGAGATACTCGGCAAAAAGCGTTTTCTTCTGCGTGGACGTGACAATGATATGTTGAAAATTGCTGGCAAGCGCGCTTCCATCGGCGATCTGAATCAAAAACTTCTTGAGATTCCCGGCATTATTGACGCAGTTTTTGTTCCACCTGCAGATCACAACAATGAAAAACAGCGATTGACTGCCTTGGTCGTGGCGCCCTCACTTACAAAACAGCATATTCTCACTACACTATCTCAATCCATTGATGCTGCTTTTCTGCCCAGACCACTCTATTTCGTTGAGTCACTGCCACGTAATTCCACCGGCAAGCTGCCTCGCGAACAACTCATATCGTTTATTAAAGGGTTAAAATAGCAGCTTGGAACATAGGCTATAAAAAGTAAATTCGACAGGAATCATATTCCTGCCGAATTACCCATAAACACAGGAAGTGTTTAACATTGTCATATTCAGCTACGACTCGCATAATATCCGGCTTCAACTCAAGGTACCCAGGCAGAGTGCTACCCGAAAACATATGACCCCCTTAACTATTTCTCACTACACCCTGACCAACGCACTCGGACGCGGTAGACAGGCTTCTATTGAAGCACTAGCTGCTGGATATAGCGGCTTGAGGCCATGTGACTTGGATAACGTTGATCTATCGACCTGGATTGGTCGCGTCCCGGGTCTGGAGGATATGGCCCTGGATGGCCTATCCACCGAGTTTGATTGCCGCAATAATCGTCTCGCTCAACTTGGACTGCATCAGGATGATTTCCTCGCTGCAGTCAATGATGCCACCGGCCGATATGGCGCAGACCGCATCGGCCTATTCATGGGTACCAGTACATCAGGCATAGCAGCTACAGAAGATGCCTATCGGCAACGTAGAAATGAGTGCCTACCAGCCGATTACAATCCTAAAAGTACCCATAACATAGCCTCTTCAAGCTTCTTCATCCGTCAATATCTGGGTATCAATGGACCGGCTATCACCATCTCCACCGCCTGTTCATCAAGCGCCAAGGTTTTTGCCGCTGCATATCGCTACATTTCCGCAGGCGTCTGTGATGCCGCAATCGTTGGCGGCGTCGATTCACTCTGCCTGACCACACTCTATGGATTCAATGCGCTCGATCTGGTCTCACCCGAACCATGCCGACCCTGGGATGCTCAACGCAATGGCATCAATATCGGTGAGGCTGCCGGTTTTGCGCTGTTGGAAAAAACCTCTGACGCCCCATCCGGCCCGATGCTGCTGGGGTATGGCGAAAGCTCTGACGCACACCATATGTCAACACCGCACCCTGAGGGAGATGGTGCACTCTATGCCATGCAACAGGCCCTGCAGCAAGCAGGGCTGAAAGCAGAAGATATCGACTATATCAATCTTCATGGTACAGCCACCCGCAGTAATGATGCTTCTGAGGATAGAGCGGTCTGCAGGCTTTTTGGCGATCAGACCCGTTGCAGCTCAACCAAGGGTTTTACCGGCCATACGCTTGGCGCAGCGGGCATCACTGAGGCGATATTCGCCCTGCTCTGTCTGGAAAAGGGTTTGCTGCCTCAAAATTTACAAACCGAGCAAAAGGATGAAGCGCTACAGGCAAACATACTTTTAAGTAGCGCAGAGGCTCCTCTCAGGCATGTACTCAGCAACTCCTTTGGTTTTGGCGGCAATAACTGCAGCCTGATTTTTGGAGTATCTTCATGATCAGCGTAGGCGTTCAAAATATCGGCCTTGTTGCCCAGGGTATTAACGACTGGCAGGAAGCAACCCGTCTACTGAGAGGTGAGGCAGATTATGCCGGGGGAGAGTTACCTCTTCTAAAGCCCTCCATGCTGAAACCGAATGAGCGTCGCCGTACGACCAAGACAATTAAGATTGCACTCCAGGCTGCAGAAGAGGCATTGCGCGACTATTCCGATAGTGAAGGCGTTCTCTCTGTATTCAGCTCATCTGAGGGTGATCTCGATATCATTGATCAGATCTGCCTTGCCTTGTCCCAGGAGGATCGCCCGGTATCTCCCACTCAGTTCCACAACTCTGTACATAACGCCCCGGCTGGCTACTGGTCTATCGGCTCTGGATCCCATCAGGGCTCAACCAGCCTGGGGGGACTAGAAGGCAGTTTTGCCACTGGCCTGATGGAAGCCGCCGTGCAGTGTGCAATGGAGAGACGAAGTGTGCTGATGGTCAGCTATGACCAGCCTCCGCCATCCCTACTGGAACCATTCATGCCCATTAGTGCGCCATTCGCCGTGGCCTTGCTGCTGACACCTGAGAGCGGTGGCGCAATCTCAAAATTGAACTTGGAATTGACTCCGGATGGCGAAGAGAGCCGAATGTCAGAGCCAGTTATGGAAGGGTTGCGTAGTTCAGCCCCTGCAGCGCGAAGTCTTCCATTGCTTGAGATGATTTCGAAACAAGCAACATCGAAAATTGTTTTGCCCTATCTCCCAGGTCTGAAGCTGCATGCGGAAACAGCACCATGCTAATTCATCCAATTGAAGGAGAGGAACTTTATACCCTACTCCCCCACTCCGGAGAGATGCGCCTCATCGAAAAAGTTGTCGATTGGAGTGAGCGTGAGATCGACTGTCGAACCCAAACCCATTTGATGCAAAGCAATCCTCTTCGAAGCAACAACCAGCTCTCGGCAGTGCATGCCGCTGAATATGGTGCTCAGGCGATGGCGCTGCATGGTGGGCTACTTGCCCGGAAGTCCGGTGAAACCCAACCTGGTGGCTATCTTGTCAGTTTGCGTGGTGTGAAACTCCACACTCAGCGACTAGATATACTCGATGGCCCGCTGATCGTTGAGGCAAAACAACTCCTGGCCGATTCAGGAAACATGCTATATGATTTCGCCCTCAGAACAGAGCGTACCCCTGTAGCAGAAGGAAGAGCAGCTGTGATTGTACATTCGGAGAAGAGTCAGTGAAACGTGCATTAATCACAGGTGGCAGTGGTGATATCGGCTCTGCAATCTGTCGACGCCTGAGTTCATCTGAAAACCACATTATCGTGCATGCGAACAGCAATCCCGATAGAGCTGAAGCCGTGGCTGAAGAGATTCGGCAATCCGGAGGCAGCGCTGAAACCTCTGTTTTTGATATCACGGAGAGAGTAGCGGCAGAAAAGGCCCTGGAGAAGATTCTTGAGTCAGGACCAATACAAATTCTGGTTCACAATGCAGGTATTCATGATGATGCCCCGCTAGCCGGAATGCAGCCGGAGCAGTGGAACCGGGTCATCGATGTCTCCCTGAATGGTTTTTATAACGTAGCCCAGCCTCTGATGCTGCCCATGCTGTCGACCCGTTGGGGAAGGGTTATCGCCCTATCATCCATTGCCGGGGTGATGGGCAACCGAGGTCAAAGCAACTATGCAGCCGCCAAGGCGGGTCTGCATGGCGCAGTCAAGTCTCTCGCACTGGAACTTGCCTCACGCAGTGTGACGGCAAATACAATTGCACCGGGTATTATTGAAGGCAGTATGGCCTCCTCAACTTTCGATAAAGAGACGATCAAACAGATAGTACCGATGAAACGCCCTGGCACCCCGGACGAAGTAGCCTCCCTGGTGGCCTTTCTTGCCTCTGATGAGGCGGCCTATATCTCGGGACAGATTATCTCAATCAACGGCGCAATGGCCTAAAGATGCGAACCGCAGTCGTTATTCCAGTCTACAATGAATCCGCCACCATACGGGAAGTGGTTTCTGCAGCATTGAAGCAGACAGACGATGTCATTGTTGTCGATGATGGCTCAGTGGATGAAACCCATAAGCAGCTGGATGATCTTAATGTTCATATTGTGCGCCATGAGCAGAACCAGGGAAAAGCCACTGCTCTGCAGAGTGGATTTGATCAGGCAGTGAAACTGAAAGTAGATGCGGTTATCACCCTTGATGGCGATGGACAGCACAGCCCTGGCGAGATTCCCAACCTGATCCAGGCGGCGCAGGAAAATCCTCGCTGCATTATCATTGCTGCTCGCCTCAAACAGCGCCACAACGCCCCCAAATTGCGCCTTTTTGCAAATCAATTCGCAGACTTCTGGGTCTCTTGGGCTTCCGGTTATCCCGTGACGGACTCCCAATCAGGCTTTCGCCTCTATCCTCTGGCTCTGCTTCAGGAGGTACACATAAATACCTCAAAAGAAAAAGGCTTTGTTTTTGAAAGTGAAATTGTGATTGAAGCGGCAAGCCACAGCTTTTATAGTGTATCTGTACCTGTCGAGTCGATATATCACGCAGGAAGGCGTCAGAGCCACTATAAACCATGGACAGATACTTGGCGTATCGTACGAATGATTGCCTGGCGATTGATCCGTAGAGGACTTTATCTCCAAGGCCTATTTCGAAGTCTCGGCATTTTGGCTGACCCACGCAAGCATGCTACATAGTGCCAATCTATGAGATGCAATCCTCGATATAATAATATGGTACAAAGAATTTATTTATAGAAACTACTATTGCAAGGGAGTCCCGATATGAAATTAGTCTCTTTTAGAAACCTGCTGTTCGTCGCTGTGCTGGCGTTTACCCTGGGCTTGATGGGGTGTCGTACAGAAGCGGTTTACAACGTTGAAGAGTCGCCAGTCAATACCATAGGCAAAACCTCTTCCACGAGTATCAAGAAAGCTATTATGTCTGCTGGTGCCGGCCTGGGATGGCGCATGAAGGAGGTGAAACCAGGTCATATCGTAGCAACCATTATGAAACGTGGCACCACTGCTGCTGTCGATATCCCATATAGCAAAAAGACCTATAGTATTGTTTACAAAAGCAGTAATGGTCTGAAATATGACGGTTCCAAGATCAACAAGCAGTACAACAAGTGGATCGTGAACCTGGACAATGCCATTCAATCACGTCTGATTGCCATGTAGTTTATCTCTACTCCGTGCCTTTACCGGCGCGGAGTAGATTTCCAGATAGAATACCTAAAACCAAGCCATGCAGTTTGACCCCGAACGAGGTGCTGTCGATTGGGATGGCCTGTGGACTTTTGCCCTCACCCTTCTGCTGGTATTTTTTGGTCTAGGTATTCCATTATTGATCAGCCTGGCCTATGTCTACCGAATCGCAAAAGTTACAGAGAGCCAGTGCCAATGCGAAAGCCTGTTGGTATTCGGGAAAAGATTGACAAAACAGGGGATCGATGAGGATTACCGAAGAAGACTGGAAAAAACTTTCAGCCTCATGCAAGCCCTCCCCGGATCTAAATTACTTTTGGTCGGTGGTATCGCGCCCGGAGATGATATCAGTGAAGCTCAGGCAGGTCGTGACTATCTGATCGAACAGGGAATTGATCAGAATCGTCTCACTCTGGAGCAGGAATCCCAGAATACCTTGGAAAATCTACGACACGCCAGATCCATGCTCGCTCAGAATGATGCCTATCCTGTGGCACTCATCAGCAACCGCTACCACTTAGCACGAATCGCTACCATCGCCTCCAGTTTGAGCCTACCCCATCAACTCTGTGCCAGTGAATCGACTCTTCAGTTCAGCCCGATTCTAATCCCTCGCTTGATCATCGAAGGCTGGTATGTACTTTGGTTTAATACGGGCAAAACCTGGTCCCATTTGATTCGAAGTAAACGGATGATAAACCGCATTACTTGAATCCATTCCGGGCAGTCGTGGAGATGCCCAGGAATGAGGTAAGAAAGCAGAAAGGCGCGGCTACCCGTATTGTTCACAAGCTTGAGCAACAATATCGACTGTCCGCTCATGATCCCGAACACATGGATTGTCACTATCCCAGACATATCCTGCAAGTACAGAGCAGATCTGCTGCTGCATCTCATCTGGCTTTACTGCGCTGAAAAAGATAGTCGGCAGACGATTGTCATACCAGGCTGTCACAAAGGTTCTGAAAGCATCCACACCCATCATCAGGTGGTCAGCATACTCTGTCTGCCAATCCGGTGACTCACCCTGCAGTTGACGTATCAGGGTTTTTGCCGCGCGATTTGATGATTCCAATGCTAGAGTCACCCCAGAGGAGAATACGGGATCGAGGAATTCAGTCGCATTCCCCATCAGTGCAAAGCCATCACCAAACAACTTTTTCGCCGATATGGAGTAACCATTTATACGGCGTACAGAGAAGGTAAACTCCGCATCCTTCAGGCGAGCTTGAGTATTTGGATTATCGTCGATAATAGCCCGCAATTTTTCATCTGGATCGGCAGGATAACGAGCAAGAAAATCTGGTTTCGCTACCACCCCTACCGAAGTCTTTCCGTTTGAAAATGGGATTATCCACATCCAGGCATTGTCCGGATCATTAAGGGAGCAGATCCATATCCGCCCTTCTGCTTCACCTTCGGGACGAATGTCTCCGGTCACATGGGTAAAGTAGGACTCACGAAGAGGGAGCATGGAGCTTTCATCAAGGTCCAACAGACGAGGCAATACTCGACCATAACCGCTGCCATCCAGAATAAAACGAGCACTCACAGTGGCTTCCTCGCCATTCTCATCTTTCAGCATCGATGTAGAACTGCCATCATCTGCAAATTTCACATCAGTGACACCGTGCCCCCAAAGAATCGGCACCCCGCGGGCCTCCACAGTTTCAGCCAATACCTTATCGAAATCCTCACGAGGTACCTGATAGGTATACTTCCACCCTTTGGTGAATTGCTGAGAGAATTGGAATGTGCAGGTCTCGTCACCCCGTTTAAAGACTGCACCATCCTTGACCATGAATTTTTGCTCCTGAATGGCACTGAGCAGATCCGCCTCTTCCAACAGATCCATACAGCGAGGCAATAAACTCTCTCCAATCACGAAACGGGGAAAACGCTGCTTTTCAACCAGCATACAATCGAAGCCGGCCTTCTGAATCAGGGCAGCAGCCGTGGAACCTGCAGGTCCGGCACCTATAATCAGCACATCAGTTTCATATGTCTTCATGATTTTCCTTCGATTGTTGACTCTTGGGCCAGGCTACTGGAATCTGAGGCCATACCAGGAATACTTCTTCATCCTGATGAACGAATCATGCCATCCCTGACAGTTCAATCTGACTGATACCACTCAGAACTCAAGCACCAAGCCGTGCTACTTTACTTTGTTTATGAACAACTTACCAGTGCCAGTAGAGAATAGCCTCGGTAAAATATTGCACTCTATTTTCACTCTTCATAAAACCTCAATCAACCCAGACACGAGCATTTCTGAACAGGCGTAACCAAGGTGCATCCTCTCCCCATCCATCCGGGTGCCAGGAGTGTTGAACAGTTCGAATCACCCGTTCAGGATGTGGCATCATGATGGTGACACGACCGTCGCTGTTACAAAAACCGGTCATTCCCTCCGGTGAACCATTGGGGTTTGCCGGATAACGACTAGCCACCTGGCCACTATTTTCCAGATAGCGCAAAGTCATCAAACCCTGGGCTTGATTCATCTGTTCCGGGTTACGGAATTCAGCCCGTCCCTCTCCATGGGCCACCACAATCGGTAACCGGGAGCCCTGCATACCAGCCAGTAAAATAGAGGGTGACTCGGTGACTTCTACTGTGACAAATCTTGCTTCAAATTGTTCGGAGCGGTTACGCACAAAGTGCGGCCAGTGCTCACTACCCGGAATCAGATCATGTAGATTGGAAAGCATCTGACAACCGTTACAGACTCCCAGCGCAAAGCTGTCTGTACGGTTGAAGAAGGCGTGAAAGGCCTCTCTGGCCCGTTGATTGAAAAGCACTGATTTGGCCCAACCCTCACCTGCGCCGAGCACATCACCATAGGAGAAGCCACCACAAGCCACCAAACCTTTAAACTGATCGAGACTGGTTCGACCTTCGATGATATCCGACATATGTACATCAACAGATTCAAACCCGGCTCTATGGAATGCTGCCGCCATTTCAAGTTGCCCGTTGACCCCCTGCTCTCTGAGAATCGCTATTGCAGGTTTGACGCCTGTGGAGATCATCGGTGCAGTAACATCCTCATCAGGATCAAAACTCAGACTGACCTGCACCCCTGGATCTGCCTCCTCAAGCCGCTGATACTCCTCATCGGCACATTGCGGGTTGTCACGTAGAGACTGCATCTGTCGACTGGTTTCAGACCATGCCTGTTGAAAGACCTTACGATCCTCTGCCAATACAGCACTGCCCGCCCGATTGAAAATAATTTGGTCATCGCTATTCAGCGTTCCTATCACATGACTGCAACGTCCCAGACCAGCATCACTGAGCAACTTCAAAACATCATCAGTATCGTTGTGACGAACCTGTATAACCGCGCCCAGCTCTTCGCTGAAAAGGATCGGTAGATCCTCATCTCCTAAATCATCGATGTCGATGGTAATGCCGCAATGACCTGCAAACGCCATTTCACACAATAGAGCGAAAAGACCACCATCAGAGCGGTCATGGTAGGCCAGCAATAGATCGTTTTGATTCAACTCCTGCAACAGGCCGAAAAAGCGTTTCAATGCCTCCGGATCATCAAGATCAGCACCGTGGTGACCAATCTCTGAGTAGACCTGGGCGAGTGCCGTTGCACCCAAGCGATTCATGCCTTTACCGAGATCGATGAGAATCAGGTCAGAATCCCCCAGGTCGCTGCGCAACTGAGGTGTTAAAGTCCGCCTGACATCAGAAACTGGCGCAAATGCAGATATGATCAGGGAGATTGGTGCTGTCACAGCACGCTCTTCACCCTGTTCTTGCCATACGGTTTTCATAGACATTGAATCTTTGCCAACGGGTATGGCAATACCCAGTGTCGGACAGAGCTCCAGACCTACAGCCTTTACCGTATCATAGAGTTTTGCATCCTCCCCGGCATGACCGGCAGGCGCCATCCAGTTGGCAGAGAGCTTGATATCCGAGAGCTTTTCGATGGAAGAGGCAGCGATATTGGTGATCGCCTCACCGATCGCCATCCGTCCTGAAGCCGGCGCATCCAACAGGGCCAACGGGGTTCGTTCACCAAGCGCCATGGCTTCACCGGTGTGCCCCATCAATCCTGAAGCAGTCACCGCCACATCAGCCACAGGCACCTGCCAGGGACCAACCATTTGATCCCGCACCACCATACCGGTGATAGAGCGATCACCTATGGTTATCAAAAAGGTCTTATTGGCCACTGTGGGTAGTTTCAGAACCCTCAGTGCAGCCTCTTTGATATCGATATTTGTAAAATCGAGTTCTTGTTTTTTAAAGGTCTTTCGTCGTACGTCTTTGAGCATGCGTGGCGGCTTGCCAAATAGCAGATTCATCGGTATATCGATGGGGTTATTATCAAAATGGGCATCACCTAATATGAGTTGCTGCTCATCCACCGCTTCTCCCACAACCGCATAGGGACAGCGTTCCCGCTCACAGATCGCTTTAAACTCCTCCAGTTTGGCCGCATCGACAGCCATTACATAGCGCTCCTGGGACTCATTGCACCAAATCTCCATGGGCGACATGCCCAGATCGTCATTGGGTACAGCCCGCAATTCGAAATGGCCACCCAGTCCTGCATCATGTACCAGTTCAGGCAGTGCATTTGACAGCCCACCTGCACCCACATCGTGAATAAAGAGCACTGGATTGCCATCTCCACGAGTCCAGCAGGCATCTATTACTTCCTGACATCGACGCTGCATTTCCGGATTGGAGCGCTGTACCGAGGCAAAATCGAGATCCTCAGCCGAGGTACCACTGGCCATACTTGAGGCTGCGCCACCTCCCAGACCGATTAACATTGCCGGACCACCCAGCACAACCAGCGGTGAACCCTTTGGAAAGGTGCTCTTTTCGATATGTTCCCGGCGGATGTTGCCCAGCCCACCGGCCAGCATGATTGGCTTGTGGTAGCCACGAATCTCCTGACCATCGGGACCAGGTACTTCAGCTTCATAGGTGCGAAAATAGCCGCACAGATTCGGACGCCCGAACTCATTATTGAATGAGGCGGCACCAATTGGCCCCTCAAGCATGATATCCAGGGCGGAGACGATCCGGCCAGGCTTACCAAAATCAAACTCCCAGGGCATTTCGCCATTGGGGATACGCAGGTTAGAGACTGAAAATCCGCATAATCCAGCTTTGGGTTTAGACCCCTTACCTGTCGCGCCTTCATCACGGATCTCCCCCCCGGAACCCGTTGCTGCACCTGGGTCAGGAGATATCGCAGTAGGGTGGTTATGAGTTTCCACCTTGATCAGAATATTGATCTCTTCCCGGCCATAGCCATAAGTCACCGTCTCTGGGTCGAGAACGAAGCGCTCTGCAGCTGGCCCCTGAATGACCGCTGCATTGTCCTTGTAAGCAGAGAGCACATCTTCAGGAGAGACCTCAGTGGTATTACGAATCATCTTAAAAAGAGAGTGGGCCTGCTCCTCACCATCAATAATCCAGTCAGCATTGAAAATCTTATGACGACAATGCTCGGAATTGGCCTGAGCAAACATCATAAGTTCCACATCGCTTGGATTGCGTTGCAGTGATTGAAAGCTATCCACCAGATACTCAATTTCGTCATCAGAAAGTGCCAGGCCCAAGTCACTGTTTGCTTTCTCCAAAGCATCCAACCCACCATCCAGCACATCGACTTGGTTGTATGGCGCGGGTTGCGCCTGTCTAAACAGACAGCTGGCATCTTCTGCATCAGAGAGCACAATCTCAGTCATACGATCATGCAGCACTGCTGCAGCCTTAACAACACGCTCGGCATCCAGCGGCTGCCCCTCGGCACTGAGATAGTAGGCAATCCCACGTTCAAGTCTCTGCACCTTTGCCAATCCGCAGTGATGAGCGATATCCGTTGCTTTGGATGACCATGGGGAGAGGGTTCCAGGCCGTGGAACCACCAGCAGTAGCGTCCCAGTGGGCTCTCTACTCGGCAGTGCTGGACCATAGCGCAGTATCGTCTGCAGAACCTGCTCTTCAGTTGGCTCGAGTGTCTGTTCCAGATTGGCAAAATGAAGATATTCAGACGCCACATCCACAGATATCTGCAGTTGCTCCGTGAGGCGGTTGGAAAGTTTCTGAAGACGGAAATCGGAAAGTGCAGGGGCGCCACGGAGAATCAACATCGTCATGCCTTTATCTAAAATTCAGGAAGTGGCTAATGATACTCGAAAAAGGCCCTTACCCACAGACTCTATTGGACTGTTTTGAGGATGCTGTTAATACCCTCGAGCAGGGAAAGGGTCGCCTGATTGACTATATTCCAGGCAAAAAAAAGGTAGTCCATCACCTCACAAACGAAACAATGGACTACCATGATTCGGCATATGCCGAAAGTTCTCCTCCATAGAGATCTGTAGAAACGGATAAAATCAATCGCATCACTCAAGAAATATTTCGAGGAGCGAAATGAAATTCCGCAATGTTAGTCCTTTAAAAGTCGCACTTTCCGATGGGGAATCGAATATAAGTGAACTAATAGATTAACTCATAGAGAGAGTCCTTATGGTGCTCAGGAACAGACGCTGAAACCATACTCTGTGAGTACTGATTGTGATTCGTATTGGGATTGCATGCAGAATAGCTGAGGCAAATTCCCTTTGAATGGCAGATTTAAGTCCCTCTTCCTGAAAAATCCGTAACGCCATGTTCAACATCACTGTTGATAGCCGCTAGCCTACTCCAGTTCAGAATAAGTTCAAGCTCTTAAACTGTGCACTTGATCAAAAAATAGAGATCTTTTGAGAACTACAGCACTCATTGAGGAATTGGGATATAGATCACACAGATAATCTTATCTGGCTCATATTGACTATTCTCAATGAAAGCAAAATGCAGGAATGGTGAAATACGATCAAGTCAGCTGGAAAAGCACTTCTTTTCTGGTGGCTTATCTCCTCCATCCTCCTTTGGTATAGCCGCTTCGACGAAATGACGAAGCGGTTTTTTTTTATCCACCTTCATATCGCAAACCAGGCCCAATAGCACTTTAGCAGCGAGACTCCATCAGCGGATCACTTTCAGCTCACAAACGACCATACATTTGCAATCTATGCCTTAAACGCATCTCGGTTTCAGGCTTGATCATATCCCACTCAAACCGCCATCCCCAGTTCCCCTCTGTGGTACCCGGGGTGTTCATACGGTGTTCACCATCGAGTCCCAGAATATCCTGAAACGGTAAGATTGCGAGATTGGCCCGTGAAGCCAATGCCGATCTGATGAGTGGCCAGGGCATTACCTCCCTCGGTTTACCCAGGTAGTCATCAACAAATTCCCGGGATGCGTCGTCCAACGCTTTATACCAGCCCAACGTCGTGTCGTTATCATGGGTGCCGGTGTAGACAACAGAGTCTGTTGTGTGGTGGAAAGGTAGATAAGGGTTATCAGCCCCCCCAGAGAAGGCAAACTGCAGAATTTTCATTCCAGGCATACCATATGACGTGCGCAAGGCATCAACCTGTGGAGTAATAACGCCTAGATCCTCGGCAACCAGCTCCAGATGAGGTAGCTTCTCGAAAAGCAGACCAAAAAAAAGATCTCCCGGCGCCTCCACCCAATGTCCATTTTCCGCTGTCTCTTCCTCAGCAGGGATCTCCCAATAGGCTTCAAAACCTCGAAAATGATCGATTCTTAAAAAATCAAAAAGAGTAGCTTGGGCCTTGAGTCGATCGACCCAGAAACTAAAGTCATCCAGCTGCATCTTTTCCCAGCAATAGAGCGGATTTCCCCAGCGCTGCCCGGTCGCAGAAAAATAGTCGGGCGGAACACCTGCGACAACTCTTGGATGTCCGTCTTCCATGAGATCGAAAATCTCTCGATTAGCCCATACCTCTGCACTGTCATGAGCAACAAAAATCGGTACATCACCGAATAACAGCACACCTTGCTCATTGGCATACTGTTTGAGACACATCCACTGTGTATAGAACAGATACTGCTCGAAACGCACATACTCGATGGCATCTTTCAAACGAGCCCTCGCCATAGCAAGCGCTTGAGGTTCACGATCCCTCAGGGGTTTGTACCAATCCCACCAACAAGCCTTCTCTTCCAGGCTCAATGCCTGGAAGAGTGCATAATCTTCTAACCAATGTTTGTGTTCAGCAATAAAACGTTGATATTCGTGACGCTCCTCCTCACTGGCACACTCATTGAATCTGTCGCAGGATTTTTTTATCGCCTCGGATTTGTCTTCATCGCTAATCGTTTCACCTGGCGCTTCATTCAACCAGCCCCGTTCCAGAAGCATCTCCAAACTGATCAATCTGGGATTTCCCGCATAGACCGAACTGCTTTGATAGGGCGAGTTATCATGCATTGTCGGACCAATCGGCAATATCTGCCAAACAGTCATGCCGGATGCAACTAGAAAGTCGACAAAACAGTAGGCACTACTCCCTAGATCACCGACAGGACCCGGTCCCGGTAGAGAAGTAATGTGCAGCAGAACACCAGCTCTTCGGGAAGTCAGCAAGCGATGAACAGGTTGAAGCTGCGGATCTTCGGCTTCACTCATACGATTTTCTCATCGACATACCCCCATGATTCTGAGCAAAGATTCAGTCATTCTTTTTCATCACTCCACCCTGAACTGGTGCGCCATTGCCCACTGCAAAAACCTTGGTGAGATAGTCTGGTATGGGCTCACCCAACAACTCAAAAAGATGTGACAGCTGACTTCGAAATAGCTGCTCAAAATCGCTCACTGTAGATTCAGGATTGTAATCCCCAAACCACCAAAACCAGTCAGAGCCTTCGCAGATCGCCAGCTGTTTTTCGATCTCCTGGAGCTGTTCATCAGAAAAAGTTTTACTTTCCAACACTGCGTCGTAGGTCTTTTTAGCTTCTCCCAACATATCCCAGGCACGGTTCTTGTCCCGATCGCCTATCCAGGTTGTAAAGGTGCCATAGACCCAGCTGCCTCCCACGACCTTCGATAATCTTGGGGAGAGCTTTTTCTGTCGCTCCAACACCTCGGAAAACGTGGTCAGATTTAAACGGGGATGCTCAGAAAGTCTCTTATACATTGCACTAAGGAAATAACTGCCATTGTAGGGATAGTACTCCCAGGCATTTTCACCATCCATAATGATAGAGACCACAGCATCTTCGTCACCTTCACAGGCATCCGCAATATTTACCAGGTGATTAATAAAATCCCCTACTGCGTCATCGGCATGCCACTCACCATAGGTAAAACCGATCAGGTCTGATAGTCCATCATCACGAAAGAACATATTGAGATGCCCTTCCTGCACATGATATGGGGAGTGAACCCAGTTATCGGGCAGGGGCGTGTCCCCTCCTCCAGCCATCAGACTGTTACTGAGTACCTGCTGACCTGTTGCAGCCCAGGTGAAGCCCTCCTCTTCCAGCATTTTAACAGTCGCCTCACTTACACCACCCTCAGATGGCCAACATCCATTTGGTCTGAAGCCAAAATGTTTTTCAAATACTTCCAAACCCTTACGTACATGCCATCGTGCACGTGACTCACCTCCAGGGTATTGCTCCAGTTCGGGCATGTGTATGGAAGGTAAAGCCTCTTTGGCTGCATCCATATCGATCATTAAAGGAATGATCGGATGGGCATAGGGGGTCACAGAAAGTTCCACATTGCCACTTTTCGCTAGTTCAGCATAGCGACCAGGCAACCCTTTCAGAACTTCCCCGATCAACTCCATCATGCGTCGACGATCGTCATTATTGTATCCATGCCCTTTTGCCTGCAGTGATCTGACACGGATATCATTTACCCGCTGGCACTCTCCCACCCAAGCCAAGTGGTACCAGACAAGAAGATCGATCAAGCACTGGTCATTCAGATAGCCAACCATCTTGTCATTTTCCAGTGTATGCTTAACCAGATCCGCCAGTTCATTGAAATGTTTGAAACGACCAATTAAACGTTGCTCATTGGCCCTCAAACAGGCACTGGCCAGTGCTTTGCGAGATTCATCATCAACTGGAAGTCCGGGGCCTGCCAAAGCAGCAAGCAAGGGGTCTTTTATCAGACGCCCCCGTGTTAACCAAGCCTGAATCTGTTCACTGTAATCGTCAATCTGCTCAAGTAATACAGGTGCGAAATTCACCACAGCCTTGGCATTAGGAACATGTTCAAGATGCGCTGCCATGTCGGAATAATCCTTTAATCCGTGCAGGTATACCCAGGGTAAAAGATAGTCACTACCCTCTGGCCCTTTGTAGTAGGGCTGGTGCATATGCCAACAAAAGACTATTTGCAGGCGATTGTCCTGCTTCTTGCTACCTGACATGGTGTAAAACCTGACCCAGCATTTCCGGAGTCACCAATACAACACCCTTTTCACTTACATAAAATCGTTCAACATCAGACTCTGGATCTTCTCCGATAATCGTGCCTTCTGGAATATCGCAACCCCGGTCGATTACAGCCTTGTTGATTCTACAATTTCGCCCAATATTGACATCAGGCAGAACAACGGTCTCATTCACTGTGCTATAGGAGTTAACCCGTACATTGGAAAACAGTAGTGAATTGGTCACCTTAGCCCCGGATATTACACACCCCCCGGAGACCATCGAGTCAACCGCCATACCACGACGCTCTTCGTCATCGAAGACAAACTTAGCTGGAGGCAGTTGCTCCTGATAGGTCCAGATTGGCCAACTGCGATCATAGAGATTCAGTGGTGGAGTGACACCGATCAATTCAAGATTCGCTGTCCAGAAGGCGTCAATGGTACCGACATCCCGCCAATAGGCCTGCTTACCACTACTTGAGTCTGTAAATGGATAAGCATATACCCGATATTTTTCAATTACCTTGGGAATGATGTCTTTACCAAAATCGTGAGAAGATTGAGGTGTATCAGCATCCCGGATGAGTTGTTCGAAGAGAAACTTCCTGTTGAACACATAGATACCCATGGAGGCCAACGCCAGATTGTCGTGTCCGGGGATTGGTTTTGGATCTGCTGGTTTTTCAGCGAATTCACTTACCCAGTTGTCTTCGTCCACCGTCATCACACCGAACTCCTTGGCGCTCTCCAGGTCAACGGTCAAACAACCTACAGTCATATCGGCACCAGATTCAACATGTTCGGCAATCATGGTGCCATAATCCATTTTGTATATGTGGTCACCCGCCAGAATCAGAACATAATCGGGATTATGGCTACGCAGAATATCCAGATTCTGATAGACAGCATCAGCAGTACCCTCATACCAACTGCTCTCAATACGCTGCTGAGCTGGGAGTAGTTCTACGAACTCACCGAATTCGCCGCGCAGAAAATTCCACCCTCGCTGTATATGAAGCAGCAGTGAATGTGCCTTGTACTGGGTTAAGACACCAACCCGTCTTATACCCGAATTAATACAATTGGATAGTGGGAAATCAACAATACGAAATTTGCCGCCGAATGGAACTGCAGGCTTAGAACGCCATTTAGTCAGGTGCTTAAGCCTGGAACCGCGTCCCCCCGCTAAGATCAGCGCAAGAGTGTTTCTTGTCAATCGACTGACAAAGCGCTGGCTCTGGTCTATCATCGAGTGTTCCTCCATAGCCGGGTTGGCCAACTTTATTAATGCCAAAACTGTTCGTTTAGATTCGCCAGCACTCAATGGATTGAGCCTGACCAACCCAATAAGTGATCACAGGCAAAGACCTCGACCTGGATCATGTAATTTACAAGCCAAGTCCTGGACTATGGTAACATCATGTTACCTTCAAGGCGTACTGAAAGAAGTAGGTTTTCTCAACGATGACTACCAAAATGACAAACACAATCACTGAAGCCATGAAACGTATTAACGATGCGCGTCATCATGACCCTTTTGAGGTACTTGGCAAGCATGTAAAAGATGGCGTTTGTCAGATTTGCCTCTTCTTGCCCCATGCTGAACAGGTCCGTTTAGCAGGGACACAGCAGGAAATATCCCGGGTGAAAGGTACAGATTTCTTTTTAGAGTCTCTACCAGCTAACCAGGTTGAAAAGAACTATCTGCTGGAGTGGCAGGATAAATTTGGTCAAACACACCAATCCCATGATCCCTACAGCTTCGAAGCTCAACTACCTGAGTTTGACCTGCACCTCTTTAAAGAAGGGAAGCATCGCCACATCTACCGGGTATTTGGCTCACATCCACATAAAGTCAATGATATCGAAGGGGTTCTTTTCGCAGTATGGGCACCCAATGCAGCCCGGGTCTCTGTGGTTGGAGATTTCAACCAGTGGGATGGTCGCGTACATAGCATGCGATCCAGGGGAGGATCAGGCGTTTGGGAGTTGTTCATCCCAGAACTCGAGCCAGGCAGCTTCTACAAATTTGAAGTACGTACCCAAGAGGGTCATATTTCACTGCGCACAGATCCCTATGGCAATTTCTTCCAGCAACGTCCTGAGACCGCTGCGGTGGTCATCTCTGACGACCAATATGACTGGCAGGATGAAACGTGGATTCAAACACGAGCCACAACCAATTGGCAGCAGCAGCCCATGTCTGTATACGAAATTCACCTTGGCTCCTGGCGTAGAGATGGGCAAGGTAATTTTCTCAATTACAGAGAACTCGCCCATCAACTATGCGACCATGTAAAACCTATCGGTTTTACCCACATTGAGCTGCTCCCAATTACCGAACATCCATTTGATGGTTCCTGGGGTTATCAGACCACCGGCTATTTTGCCCCCACCAGTCGCTTTGGCACACCGGATGATTTTCGCTATTTCGTAGATCATCTGCACAAAAACGGAATTGGCGTTCTGCTTGACTGGGTGCCGGCCCACTTCCCAAAAGATCGACATGCTCTAGCAGAATTTGACGGCACAGCACTCTATGAACACGAAGACCCAAGAAGAGGCGAGCATCGTGACTGGGGCACATTGATTTTCAATTTTGGTCGAAATGAAGTTCGTAATTTTCTTATTTCAAGCGCTATTTACTGGCTTGAAGAGTTTCATATCGATGGCTTGCGCGTCGATGCCGTAGCCTCCATGCTCTACCTGGACTACTCTCGTGAACCAGGGGACTGGTTACCCAACCAGTATGGCGGCAGAGAGAACCTGGAAGCTGTAGATTTCCTTCGTGAACTGAATAGTGTGACCCATGATCTCCATCCTGGCACCATGATGATCGCTGAAGAGTCCACAGCCTGGCCACAGGTCTCCCGACCCACTTGGCTGGGAGGATTGGGATTCAGCATGAAGTGGAATATGGGCTGGATGCACGACACCCTCTCCTACATGTCACAGGACCCGATATACCGCCATTACCACCATGACTTGTTGACCTTTGGTCTACTCTACGCATTTACAGAGAATTTCGTGTTGCCCTTTTCTCATGACGAAGTAGTGCATGGTAAGGGGTCGATGATTGACAAGATGCCTGGAGATGACTGGCAAAGGTTTGCCAATCTTCGTCTGCTCTATACCTATATGTTTACCTATCCTGGCAAAAAACTACTTTTCATGGGTAGTGAATTTGCACAGGGGCGTGAATGGAATGATGATGAATCACTTGACTGGCATCTGCAGGAACTCCCTCAGCACGGAGGTATCAGTACTTTACTGACTGACCTTCACAAGCTCTACAAAGAGATCCCATCACTGCACCAGGTTGAGTTCGAATTTTCCGGATTCGAATGGATCGATTGTCATGACAGTTCTCAATCCATTCTCAGTTATATCCGTAAAGATCGAGATGGCAATGAAATACTTGTCGTGCTCAACTTCACACCAGTCCCCAGGGATGATTATCGAATTGGTGTCAATCAAGCGGGAGAGTACAAAGAGATAATGAATTCTGACTCGGAATTCTACGGTGGGACAAACATGGGTAACGGATCAATACTGGTATCAGGAGATACTCCCTGGATGGGTCGAGATCAATCTATCACCCTGACCCTACCCCCTTTGGGCGCCATTATTTTGAAACGAATGCCATAACAGCAACAGTAATCCCTTGAACATCAGGGGATTACACAGCATTCTAATCTACACGGTTAACCCTGGGTGTCGTTAAGGCTATGTTCTGGTTATTAACCCGGCGACTAATAGTACAAACCAAGAACCAAGCTCAGGGCTTCTTCAGCCGATGGCGATGAAAGTAGTTGATCAACCCATTGGTTGAGCTGTCATGGGTCAGTTCGTTTTGCTCTTCCATTAACTCGGGCAAAATCACTCCAGCCAGCTGTTTCCCCAGCTCAACGCCCCATTGGTCGAAAGAGTTGACGTGCCAGATCATGCCCTGAACAAAAATCTTATGCTCATAAAGCGCGATTAAAGATCCCAAACGTGAGGGTGTAATCTTGTCGATCAACAGAGTATTACTGGGGCGATTCCCAGGAAATATCTTATGCGGCAGCAGGTCGACAATCTTCTCAGCCTCCATACCGGCCTGTTCCAATTCCTGCCGAGCCTCAGCTCGGGTCTTCCCCTTCATCAGGGCTTCAGTCTGGGCGAGACAGTTGGCAAACAGCTTTTGGTGATGGTCACTTGATTCATTTTGACTGTTTACCGGAATAATGAAATCACAGGGGATAACCTGAGTTCCCTGATGGATAAGCTGGTAGAAGGCGTGTTGCCCATCAGTTCCCGCTGCGCCCCAGATGACAGGCCCTGTTGCATACTCCACAGGCCTCCCCAGGCGGGTAACCCGCTTACCATTGCTCTCCATATCGGCCTGTTGAAGATAATCAGGTAGATATCTCAGAAATTGATCATAGGGTAGTATCGCTTGGCTGCGAAAGTCAGCGAAGTTGACATACCAAACCCCTAACAGGGCCATGATAACCGGCATGTTTTGGGAGAGATCAGCATGCAGAAAGTGCTGATCCATCTCATGTGCACCCTCTAAAAGCTCATAGAATTGCTTCATTCCAATCGCCAGGGCAATGGGTAGTCCAATTGCTGACCAGAGGGAATATCTACCCCCAACCCAATCCCAGAACTCGAACATATTTTCTGTATCTATACCAAATTCAGAAACCGCTTCAGCATTGGTTGAGACAGCAACGAAATGGCGTGCTACAGCAACCGGATCCTTGACCCTGTCGAGTAACCACTGCTTGGCAGTCAGCGCATTGGTCAAGGTCTCTTGGGTGGTAAATGTCTTGGATGCAACAACAAACAGCGTCGTCTCTGGATTCAACGTTTTGAGGGTATCGAGAATGTGGCTGGCATCGACATTCGAGACAAAATGAACCCGTAAGTCGGGGCTTTGATACGACTTCAATGCCTCACATACCATTAAGGGCCCGAGATTCGAGCCACCAATGCCAATATTCACCACATCGGTTATGGCTTGAC
Source organism: Candidatus Thiodiazotropha sp. AKAK3 (assembly GCF_058244645.1). NCBI lineage: Bacteria > Pseudomonadati > Pseudomonadota > Gammaproteobacteria > Chromatiales > Sedimenticolaceae > Candidatus Thiodiazotropha > Candidatus Thiodiazotropha sp. AKAK3. The sequence goes on along the minus strand of NZ_JBSYOQ010000056.1, from coordinate 2,455 downwards.
CTGTGTATCCTTTCCAGGAACCGGAACGCACTGATTCAGTAAAACCTGCCATCTTCTCCAGTATGGCGTTTACGCTGGGCATCACATCTTCGGCATCGAACCAGATTGGATGGTTACTACGATTTCTGAGTGCGACATGAAGTACTGCTCTGTCTTCTGTGATGTTGATCCGCTCACCAGAAAACATACGTCTGCGCCAACCATCCAGATCCACCGAATTGGCCAGTCCCAGCAACAGGTTCATGGTCTGCTTAGTAATCCGGTTCTTGGAATAATCGAGCAGGATTCCGCACTGTCTGATCGACATCTGCTCAGAGCGCTCAGGTGTCTGTTGAAACTGGTCGCGCATCTGAACTGCTTCCATCTCCTTCCAGTGCGCTTGCAGAGCCTGCCACTCGTCCGTTTGATCTATCTCTATCATGTTCGTTATTTTCTTATCGTCTTATTGGGGTCGATGATACTCACTGAATTTGCGGGATAGTAAGAATATACTCGCTACAGATCAAGGAAGAGCCGGCAAAATCACCAACGACGGCTCACTTTGCTGGCTTAGTTCCGCATACTAACCCGGAATGACAACTGGATATACTGTTGAAGCTGATAACTGATTAATCTCGGGTAAATACTCTGGTTTCATCACTCAACCCTTCCCATCATGACACTTTAATTTTAAGGCTCCCTTACCAACAGATAAAATCTGTGTTGGTAATGAATACCCAATACATGGCATCGTAATAACCAGGCGACCAAATAGTTTACTCTCAGCCGAAGCGTGCCGACCTAAATTTGGCCTTATTCGGCTGCCAAGGAGATAATATGGTTGCGAAATGAATTGAAAAAGTGATTACATTGCACTTTTAAGCAGTAATATTTTTGGATAGCGAAGAATAATGAAAATCCTCTATGCCAGCAGCGAAGTGGTACCTCTGATCAAGACTGGTGGTCTGGCAGATGTAGCCGGCAGCCTGCCTGCGGCACTTAACCATATTGGCATGGACTGTCGCCTGATTGTACCCGGCTATCCAGAGGTAATTGAAAAAGCGGATGGTATTAATAAGGTTGCAGATTTGAAGCTGGGAGATGACCAGGCCAGCCTGCTTTATGGTCGTTGTGGCTTGCATCAGGTTCCAATCTATATTGTCGACGCCCCCCACTGGTTTAATCGTCAGGGCAATCCATACCTCACCCCGGAAGGTTACAGCTGGCCTGACAATGCTGATCGATTCGCACTTTTTTGTCGCGTTGCCGCTGCTGTGGCTCTAGACAATGCCAAACTCGATTGGAAGCCTGACCTGGTTCATGCCAATGATTGGCAGACGGGGTTGATCGCACCACTGCTGACTCCACATGCAAACAGACCAGCCACACTGTTTACAATCCATAACCTGGCTTACCAGGGTCTATTTGATAAAGCCACTTTCCTGCGATTGGGTCTGGACGACTCTCTATGGACCCATCACGCACTTGAGTTCCACGATCAACTCTCTTTCATCAAAGGGGGCATCGCTCTATCTGACCGGGTTAATACAGTCAGCCCAACCTACGCTGAAGAGATTAAAACTGCAGAATTCGGCTATGGATTGGAGGGATTATTACAGCACAGGGAGAGTCATTTCAGTGGCATTCTCAATGGCATCGATTACCACGAATGGGATCCACAGTCCGACCCCCACATCGATACGACCTATTCAACCGACAGTTTTCTGAGAAAACAGAGAAATAAACTGGCACTGCAGAGTGAGTTCGGCCTGCCGGAAGACGAACATATTCCACTCTTTGGCTATATTGGTCGTCTGGTCGATCAGAAGGGCGTCGACCTAATCCTGCAGATATTGCCAGGAATAATGGATTCAGGTGCTCAGTTGGTCATGTTGGGCTCAGGTGATAAGGGACTACAAACTGCACTTGAGAAGATCAGCAATCGCTATCACAGCCGTGTTGGAGTGACCATTGGCTACAATGAAGGCCTCTCTCATCGTATTGAGGCAGGATGCGACGCTTTCTTGATGCCATCCCGCTTCGAACCCTGCGGGTTAAACCAGATGTACAGCCTGAGATACGGTACAGTACCTATAGTACGGCGCACTGGAGGACTGGCCGACAGTGTGATCAACGTGACACAAACTACACTGGCAACTGGCACTGCCACTGGTTTTGTATTTGATAATGCTGACGCTAGCAGCCTTTGGGGGGCCTTTGAGAATGCAATCGACTTCTATCGCCGCTCAGGCAGTGACTGGGACATTTTAGCTATGAACGGGATGGAACAGGATTTGAGCTGGGAAGCCAGTGCGCAACACTATCTTGACCTCTACCGTACAGCAATAGATGACCCTGGACTCTAACTCCCCCGTCAGTATCCAGCAAAATGGTCTATAGGCCGAATGGCACTTACTTAAGCCGTTTTGGTGGGGCAGGGCCCCACCCTACCGTTCAATTCAGGGCGTAGGGTGGG
>NZ_JBSYOQ010000054.1:0-64460 GCF_058244645.1 Candidatus Thiodiazotropha sp. AKAK3 | reverse complement strand
AATGTGAATATGTCACATCACTGCTAATGTCCCATTAACTTTCAATCTTCTCAGAACAACTCTGAAAGCCCCTCTCCCTTTACGGGAGAGGGGTTGGGGAGAGGGTGTACGCGAAGCGTTTCATGTGGTTAAAAGAGAAAAATTGCACTGATCGTTCATATTTATCTTACTGATTGTTGGGGAAAATAGGGTGTTTATTCACCCCCTCTCCCCACCTATTTAAGATACTGATGACTTGTAAGTTTTTTCTAACTGTGACCCTCTGCTTTACAATGCTTTTCATGTCTCAATTCTCAATCAGCAATAGAAACCAACAGCAATGAATCGGTTACAAGCGTAATAGTTTCTGAATAAACCTGACCGAATCAGAGAGGCGTTGTTTCGAACTCTTCATTCGTGAGGAATGAAGTGACGCAGACGCCGCAGCGAAGCGAATCAACCCTTGATTGAGTTACACCAGTATTTCTCAAAAAATCATCCAAGTGCAGGAAGTCTCGCCAACCCTATAAATATTGTATACGCACACTTATAGGCATATACTGTGCATATGCAATACCAAGGAGACTGCTATGTCTGATCCCTGTTTCGCAACAATACCAAACAAGGCAATGGTGCTGGGTGAGGCTGTTCTGAATGCAGGCGCCAAACTTGGTTTATCCCCCGCTGAAGTGGGGCATGTTGTGGGGCGCAACCGTACCACAATCGTTCGAAATGGAGTCGACCCCTCCACACCGAATGGCCAATTGGCACTGCTATTGGTTCGGGTTTATCGAGGTCTCCATGTACTGGTGGGTGGGCGAGAAGATGAAATGAGCCATTGGATGCATACCAGGATCCGCTCACTAAACGGCGTGCCTGCGGAACTGATCAACAATGTCACTGGGTTGGTGCGTGTTGTTGAATATATTGATGGGATTCGAGGTAAAACTTGAGCGAAATTTGGCGTGCAGTAGGTGGTGATGGCGTCATTCATACCATCGGTGGACAGGGATTCCGCATGGTTGAATCCCAGGAGATGGTGGCATCAGCGGAAATCGTCTCATCTCTGGAGAAACAGGCAGCACTCGAAGAGATGTTGGAAATGGACTCAAAGCCTGGTTATCTTGTTGGCACAGAGCATCTACACTATCTCCTATCCTCGCCCTTTCGTTATCCACCATTGAGGCATGGTAGTCGCTTCGGCGGACGCTTTGAGCCAAGCCTGTTCTACGGGGGAACTTCTGAATATGTCACATTGTGCGAATCTGCCTTCTATCGCTTCTTTTTCTACTTCGACATGGAAATTCCGCCTCTTCATGGCACACTTCAATCCCAGCACACCCTATTCAAATTCCATTACCAGACTAATTACGGTGTGAGACTGCAGGACGATCGATTTAACAGCTACCAGAAGAGTCTACGTGACCCGGTGAGTTATAAAATCACGCAAGCTCTGGGAAGTGCGATGAGAGAGGCGGGCATAAAGGGTTTTGAGTATCGTTCAGCCAGAGACCAGGAGGGCAGGACCAACGTGGCGCTCTATGATGCAAGTCCGTTAACCCGCAGTAGGCCACTCGATGAAAAGCAGTCTCTCTGTCAGGTTGATGAAAGGGAGGTCATCTTCAGTATTGAGCGAAACATCACACGTTTCGCACTGGATCAATTTCTTGTAAATGGCTCACTACCCATCCCATCCACTTGAGTCTCTCTCTGAGGGGGATCATGGTTTAAATCCCCAGACAGCAAAAACGGGATCAGAGTAGGGCGTTTGGCCTGCGTGGGTATCATCGGCAGGACGTGGCCAGCCACGTGATGAAAAAGTATGCATTCTTGTATATCCCGCTCTTTGTAACCATTGGCTAACCATGCCTATCCGTTCAAACATATGCAGCTCACTCCAAACCCGGATTGCTTTTGTTGGAAACCAGCGGTTGCTAAAGCTGATAACAGTAATCCCTCCAGGGCGTAGAACTCGCAGCGCTTCTGTCAGTACCTCTGTAGGCCGGCATAGATATTCTATGGATGCAGTAGAGATAATGGCATCCAGGCTATTGTTTTCAAAAGGAAGAGTAGGGGATTTATTCAAATCTTGTAGAGTGCTGTTGCTAGCACTTTGATTTGCTGATAACTCCTTTGCATTCATACCCAGCAGATGAATATTCGCCAGCTCTGTACCTTGTAGGTGTGAATCGAAACTAGCCATCAAGTCGAGCACCTCTGACTGAGGAGGAATCAATCTTCGGTAGAGGCTATTTATGGTTTGCAGTGCTTTTGTATCGAGGTGCTGTACCATGCGGGGATTAGCATAGAAGCTGTCGTCTGAGCGCTCATCCATTCGTGACATACCGTCGCTGTCATCGCCGTAGTCGGTATCCTGGCCATCTCTCAGAGGTGCCGCTAATCCGGGAAATTGCAGCAGATTATCTAGCGGGCTTGCGCAGCGTCCTCCACGTCGATCATAACCTGAGAGAACTTCATCCAGGTGAAATTTCAATTGCAGAGGGAAGCGTGCCAAAGGTTGGTTGAGGTCGATTCTCATTCGATCTCCTGAGAGTTCAATGATACGTGCAGGCTCCACTGCTTCGCTGTAAATGCCTTGAACCCCCTTAAAAAAGCCTTGAGGGTAGAAGCGCCCTAAACGCGGCGTGACCTCAAGTCCCTGACGATGGTGACGGTCGAAGCAGGCAGGCTTGGTGGAGATTTGTCGGTCTGAAACCCAGGAGGCAACAACCTCGCCAGCATTAACATTGGCCTGAAGCTCGTCGTTAGCTCTTATACCAACGAGGTTTTGGCCAATTTCAGGGGGTAGCGTGTCAGCTTCACGCCAAACGCTGAATTTTTCGACATGCAGCTGCTCCTCGTGCACCACTAGATCATCGGCCCAGTGAGCTGACAAAGTGACTGAGGCCAGGCCGTGGGGTTCTAGCTCAGGGTACTCATCGTATTTCGAAGGTGTGGTTCTATTCATGGGCGCGCTCGCTTCAAATAATCACCTGTTATCTCAGTGGTACAAATAATAGGACAAAAACTTGTACAAAACAAAACATATTGTACAATTTTAACATCTGCCAAACCTTGTGATTTTTGTGTTTTGCAGACATACGATAGCTGGGAGCCTATGACTCCAACAGCTTGTGTACGGTGGTGCTAAGGCACATTTTTCCTGCCTGATAGCGTTAAAATTCGAGGTATTGATATGAATGGTATTGATCCCATCGCCTATTTGAATCAGGTCTCAACCAGGATGGATACTCTGACCAAGCGTCACGAGATAGAGACTGTGTTGGATGAGGTTGAGTACCTGTTCGAGGTTATTCCGCCAGAATTACAGGATCTTGCCGAGCCGATTATCGAAGCCTTGCGGAAACGACTGGCTGACAGCTCATGAATGGCGATCTGACTATCAGACACTATGGGATTCGAAGGTTAAACCCATTTCTGGGTGTACTACAGATTATAGAGACCGACGATGGACGTGCCTCTACCACCAATGGACTGGTTTGGCACATCGAATTGCAGATAGCCAAGTCGCCAGATTGGGGAAGCCTGAATGCTTCAAACGCAGACAAAGAGTGGCTTCTATTTGGTCTGTGGTCAGACAAGGAGGGGTTGATAAAAGCGCCAATGTCCAACAACAGTGGTGGCTTGAGAGTAGAATACCTGATTAAGGCCATACAGGATCTCCAACACCAACTACCCTTTCCTCTAAAAGACAATCGAGAATTATGGTTACTTGATGAACTGGAGCAAAAACCACTTGCACTGTTGATGTCGATGGTGCCGGGAGCCAGTTCCAATAGTCAGAAGCCGCGATATTGGAGAGGCTGTCTGGAAAAGCAGGGGATAGGTGGTCAACATCGCTTTGCTGAAATTGATCGCCTGGAAATGGAAGTCAGAAAAAGGGCTGGATTCAATATCAGTCGGTTATGGGTGACCTGGGATTCACAACGCACCTATGCAGAAACAGACCATGGAGAGCATTTGAGCCGGAATATATTTCCGCCCTTTGGTATATCTGAGGATTGGCGAGACGAGAGGAAAAGAGCGTTAATGCAGCGATATCTCAACTGGGTCTCTCCAGCACTGTTAACTCTACCCAGTCTGAATGACATCGAGCGCGCAAGATTGGAATCGAAGCTTGAGATGCGGGCTTGCCGCATTGAGTATTACTGGCGGCTCTATCCAAGAATACTGGATAATAAAAAGATCGTCTCTGCCCGGGTGCAGGCCAGATTGCAGGCAGGTGAGGGCGGCTTGTGAACACTAACACTAGCGGAGTAACGAATGGTTGAACTGGGTCATATTGCTATGTATGTGAGGGATCTGGGTAACTCAATTAGTTTTTACACAAAAGCATTGGGACTTGAGCTGCAAGGTAATATTTTTGGCGGCAAAGCTGCGGTGTTGACTGGTGGTCGTACCCACCATGAACTGTTACTGATAGAGATGGGGGATGCGCCGGGTCCTCTGCCAGGCAGACGTATCGGCATGTACCACATGGGATGGAAAGTCGGTAACGATCTGACTGCACTCAAACTAAGCTATGAGCGGATCAATGAGGCGGGTATTGTGATCGAGGGATTGGCAGATCATACCATCAGCCAGAGTATCTATTTACGGGATCCTGATGGTAATGAAGTGGAAGTGTACGTTGATGACCAGAGTGTTGATTGGCGCAAAGACAAACAGTGGATGAACGAACCTGTAAAACCTCTGGATCTAGGTTGATGATTATGATTGAGCGAATTATTAATCTGAAATTACTGCTTTTTTATACACTTTTTAGTTTTTCAGTTGTTGTGATTGCCGAGGATCAGCAGGGTTTGGAAACAGTGCCAGAGGTAGATCTGGTTCGCTATCAGGGACGCTGGTTCGAAATTGCCAGACTACCGAACAGGTTTCAGGATCAGTGTCTCGGAAATGTAACCGCCAATTACAAACAGTTGGATGATGGCAATATAGAGGTTATTAATCGCTGTCTTGATGAACAGGGCAAGATGGATGAAGCAAAAGGTATTGCACGAATTATTGACAGATCGACCAACGCAAAATTGGAAGTTAGTTTTGTATCCCTTTTAGGTTGGAATCTGTTTTGGGGTGATTACTGGGTAGTCGGACTTGGCGACAGTTACGAGTATGCCATTATCGGTGAGCCAAGCCGCAAGTATGGTTGGATTCTTTCACGTAGTGATCATCTGAGCATGGAAAACTGGGTCGTTATTCAACAGATTCTGATCCAATCCGGTTACGATCCAAATGATTTTGTGCAGACAAAACACAAAGTTTCTGCTGATCTGTAGATTTCTTATATAATGTATGCCCCCAGTTAAGGGGTAAATAATATAAGGTAGCGAATCAAAATCTTGAGCATAAGTTGATTGGAGAGGGCTGGCTGACTATCCTTTGTTTTTACGACCAAGTATTATTGTTGGGCGTGGACATTAACTTCGTCTCTTCATGAGGATGAATATCGGGGAGAGTGATTGACAGAAGTGGTGGATTCCCGGTGGAGAGGGTGTATATACTTGGCGAGTACCGTCTGAAAACTTCAACAGACTGCCAAGTGGTGTTTATTATTTTTTTCAGTAGTTTCAATCTGATACTGGAAACATAGCGAGTTTCAGCAAAGGAGTGTCTTTATCAACATGGAAGTACCAGGCTTCAAACTCGGCAGACGCTATGATTTTGGGCAGCACTACCAAAGTTTCAGTGCGCTCAACCTGAAAAACCATAAAACTGTCGATATACAGTTATTTAATCCCTCGCTGGTTGCTAATCAGACATTTAAAACTCAGTTCAAGAAGATAAGCCAGAAGCTGATTGACAGCGATTTTGGCATCATAACGCCTATTCTTCACGCCGAGATATCGGATGATGTCTGCTATGTGATCACTGAACACCATGCCTGCACAGAGAAAATACCCTCTACCGGTTTGAACTCAAAAAAGTCTCAGGTTTTACAGATTGCTTTAAAAATCTCAGAAAGCCTGGCGGCGTTGCATAAATTGAGATTAGTCCATGGTGGTCTGGATTTGAGTGCATTGTGTTTCAAGTCACCAGATCTGTTGATATTGAAACCACCGAAGCTGCAACTTGTGATTCCTCTCTTGCGCCAGACTACATTCAAAGCAATGACACCAGCACAAAGGCAGTATTTAGCGCCTGAAGCTTATGATGACCTGACCCCGGCAACTGATTACTACGCACTGGGTGTGTTAGCCTATCAATTACTTTTTGGTGCCAATTCGTTTAATGCAAATAGTTTTAAATCTCAACTGCGAAATCTATTCAACGAGAATAATAGAGAGCTTGAACATTTATTCATGCAGTTATTGACAGAGGATCCCAGAAAAAGAATCCAAAGCCATGAACAATTTAAGGCGGCAATTCAGCGGTGTGGTAACGGTAATCCTGCTAGTAAATCGTTCTATAACAGAGTCGCAACAAAGGTTATTCCTAAAGCGAAAGGCGCTGTAAAAACTTCCAACTCTCTTTGGAGCTGGATGATTCCTGCGACTGGTATCGCTGTTACTGCTCTGGCAGGGACAATTTTCTTTTCATTGACTCATGAAGCAAAACTACAGAATAGATTGCCTGAATTAGAAAGAGAATCAGTTGCTGAAACAGGTGACTTCGATAAAAATGGATTGGATCAAACCCCAAGTGTTTCAAATACAGACCATCGTGGAACCTCAGTCGGGTTCAATAAACTCATCCAGTCAGCATTAACTCAAAGTGAGACAAGTCCAAAAACCGCACTGAGGATTATTAATGTTGCACTCAAACAAAAACCTGATGATGCCGATGCGATCAGTCTGAAACAGCGCATCGAACAGCAGATTGAAATAGACTCGATTTTTGAGGATGCAGAATTCCTGCTGAGTAATATGCAATTACTCACGCCCGAGGGCGATAATGCCTATGAAGCCTATCAGACATTAGCCAGATTGCTCTCCCCTGATGATGAACGGGTGCTTGAAGGATTTACCAGAATCGCTGTTATCTACTATGCGCTTGCAGAAAATGAACTTGGAAACAACCAGCTCGACAAGGCTTTGGCGTATATCGATCTAGGGCTATCTGTTAAGAGTGAATACCCACAATTGCTTCAACTTCGTAGTAGTATCATCGAGCGACAGAATATGGCTGAGAGTGAATCACTGCTGGCAAAACATGATCAGCAACAACGTCGACGCGAACAACAACTCACAGATGAGCTTATTCGCAATCAGACCAATCAAATCAAGCAAACTAAGCAGACCTCGAGACACGATAGGAAACTAGAATTAGGCTATGAACAAGCCAGGTAATCCGCGCTGTTGCCTTTCTTGCAACGAGCTAAATAATTTTAAGGGTGTTCCATACTTTTCAATATAGGTCGTAGGATGCGGTGAGGCACGAACTGCATCAATAACGGAATAGAGCGATTCAAAAACATCAATGATACGGTTCGTCCCTCACCACATCCTACGTAGTATCCATACCGCATATTACGAGTTGAGGGTCTTGGAAATGGCGCAATAATTTTACGGGTGTTCCGTATTTTTCAATATAGGACATAGGATGCGGTGAGGCACGAACCGCATCAATAACAGGATACAGCGATTCAAAAACATCAATGATGCGGTTCGTACCTCACCACATCCTACGCAATATCCTTACCGCACGATACGAGTTAAGGGTCTTGGAAATGGTGTAATAATTTTACGGGTGTTCCATATTTTTCAATATAGGACGTAGGATGCGGTGAGGCACGAACCGCATCAATAACGGAATAGAGCGATTCAAAAACACCAATGATGCGGTTCGTCCCTCACCACATCCTACGTAGTATCCATACCGCACGTTACGAGCTACACGCTTCAGGTCACGCAGAGGGCATAAGCAATTAACAGAGGTGCCCTTAACTATTTTCCTCAGTAATTTGTCACAAACTGGTGGTGGCATAGGTCACTTCACTGTTTATTTAAACGGCTATCATTTATTTAGAGATAGAACAAAACAGGGATTCTGACCAGAGATCTATCCGGTTTTGGTGGAGGAGAAATGGAATTTCGAATGAGTTTGGCCATTGTCAAACAACGCTCTAAGTAAAAAACGCTATTTTGCTGACTTGATAAAACGCTTGTCGAAGTGACAGCAAGAATCATATCGGGGGATTGATATGCTGAATAACAATGAATTGATTCAAAGTCTGAATGAACAGAGATCGAGAAGACGGGGTAGAGACAGGAAGATCAAGAAGATATCCGTACGTAAACTGGAGGCCCTGGCTGATGAACTGCGCGCTGTTGGCGATGAGCAGAGTGCTGAACATCTGGAGTGTCAGGCAATCGAACTACTGGATAAAAAAATATGCAGAAAGATCATCAGACAGAGTCGTCGCTCAAGCAGTGGCCTGGGTGATCTGGTAATGCCGCTGATGGAGGGAATAGGGTAGGCCAGTATTCAGGAGAGCCTTCCCTCATAGTCCCTGTAATTGAACTTTCTAACAATCTTGATCTCACCAGTCTCATGACGGATCGCAATGGCTGGGTGACTCACCCCGTTGAATTGGGTGGTCTTCACCATGGTGTAGTGGATCATATCCTCAAAGATGATCCGATCTCCCAGTTGCAGTGGCTGGTCGAAGGCATAATCACCGATCACATCCCCAGCCAGGCAGGTTGGCCCGGTAAGCCGGTAGGTGTAGGGTTTACTGCCAACTAAACCGGCATCACGGACTTCGGCTCGATAGGGCATTTCAAGTATATCGGGCATATGTGCGGTAGCTGAGACATCCAGCAGGGCGATCGAAAGGCCTCCCCGTTCAATCAGATCCAAAACGGTGGAGACCAGCGGCCCGGTATCCCAGGCAATGGCAGAACCCGGTTCGAGGATTATTTCCAGGTGGGGATGACGATGGCGAAAGGCTTTGAGCGTGCTGATCAGACCTTCCAGGTCATAGCCATTGCGGGTCATCAAGTGTCCACCCCCTAAATTGCACCACTTCAAGTTGGATAGAAGATCTCCAAACTTCTCTTCTACGGCTTCAATCAGCCGTGCAGTGGCATCGGCACCGGATTCGCATAATGCGTGCACATGCAAGCCTTCAATGCCAGCTGGCAGGCCGTTGCAAATCTCCTCAGTAGAGATACCGAGCCTGGAGTGGATATGGCAAGGATTGTAGAGATCGGTTTCAACCTCATCGATACCTGGATTGACCCTTAATCCGCAAGATATACCTGAGGCGAGGGCCTCCTCTCCGAAGCGTTGCCATTGGCTCAAAGAGTTGAAGCTGATGCGGTCTGCAAGGGGGATCAGGTGAGGGAATTCCTCTGCAGTATAGGCAGGCGCATAGAGATGAACATGGCCACCAAAGTGGGTTTTTGCGAGACGCGCTTCATTGTATGAACTGGCTGAACATCCAGAGAGATAGTTGTTTACCATAGGGAATGCAGACCACATGGCAAAACCCTTGAGCGCAAGAATGATCTTGCACCCTGACTGCTGCTGTACCTGATCAATCAGCTGAAGGTTCTGTCTCAGCTTAGAAGCTTCCAGCAAGTAGCAGGGTGAGGGTATCGAATCCAGTTTACTGTACATCGATGGGTAGGCTGTCTATATCGATGTCGCATGCCTCATCCTGCCAGGGAAGACCATAAAGATTGAGGTCTGCCATAAACGGATCGGGATCGTATTGTTCCATGTTCCAAACCCCCGGTTTTTGCCAGCTTCCTTCTAGAATCATTTTGGCCCCGATCATTGCGGGTACACCAGTGGTGTAGGAGACACCCTGGGCCTGGGTTTCTCGATAGCATGATTGATGGTCGCAGACATTGTAGATATAGCGCGAAACAGGTTGTCCCTCTTTCTCCCCTTTAATGATACAACCGATGTTTGTTTTACCTTTAGTGCGTGGTCCCAAGGTGGCGGGATCAGGTAAGAGTGCCTTGAGAAACTGCAGCGGTACAATCTGTTGCCCCTGAAACTCCATCGGTTGGATGCTGTCGAGTCCAAGATTCTGTATGACTTGCAGATGTTTCAGGTAACTCTCTCCAAAGGTCATCCAGAAACGCATACGTTGAACCGGAATATGCTTGGTCAGGGATTCCATTTCTTCATGGTAGAGCAGGAACATTTTACGCGGGCCGATTTGTGGGAAATCAAAGACCCTGGAGATCTCCATGGGCTGGGTTTCCACCCACTCTCCCTGTTGGTAAAAACGGCCGTTTGCAGTGACCTCCCGTATATTGATCTCTGGGTTGAAGTTCGTGGCAAAAGCATAGCCGTGATCGCCGGCATTGCAATCCAGAATGTCCACTTGATCGATTCGGTCGAAATGGTGCTTCAGGGCATAGGCGACAAAGACGTTGGTGACACCGGGGTCAAAGCCGGAGCCGAGCAGTGCTGTCAGGCCCGCTTGTTTGAATCTATCCTGATAGGCCCATTGCCATTTGTATTCGAACTTTGCCTCATCGAGGGGTTCGTAGTTGGCGGTATCCAGATAGTGAACACCAGTTTCCAGGCAGGCATCCATTATGGTCAGATCCTGATAGGGTAGTGCAACATTGATAACCAGTTTAGGCTCGATATGTTTGATCAGAGCGACTAATTCAGGAACCTTGTCAGCATCCACCTGGGCAGTATGGATCTCAGTAGATTTGATTTCACTGGCAATCTGATCGCATTTCGAAAGGGTTCTACTGGCCAACCAGATGTCACTGAATACTTCAGGGAGTTGTGCGCATTTGTGGGTGACAACCCGGCCAACACCGCCGGCACCGATGATCAATACTCGACTCATTATATCTGTTCTCTAAGAATCATGATGATCCGCGGATTTTAGTACCACGTCGTTGGTTTTGTCTTCTGTTTTTTTTAACTTGCTGGTGCTCCCATCTTACTGCAATTTTCCGTGAGGGAATGAGGAGTGTGGTGCGCGGCTCGAGTCTGGAATTTAAGATGTAGGGTGCCGACCCTGCCGAACCAATGCAGATAGGCATAATCGACTTATTGGTAGATATTTTTCGATAGAAAAATCAAATCCGATTGGCAATCTCAATCAGATTATTGTCTGGATCACGTAGATAGACTGATAGGATAGGTCCATTGGCCCCGGTTCGTTCGATCGGGCCCTGTATGATGTCGACAAAATTCTGCTTGAGGAGTGCCTCCACTTCATGCAGTGGTGTATCTGTGAGGAAGCATAGATCGGCTGATCCCGGCGTGGGTTCAGCCGCTTTAGGTTCAAACTCTTTTTTATACTCGTGCAGGTTGATCTTTTGAGCGCCGAATTTTAATGCTTTGCGATTACCCGCAAATTCGATCAGTTGCATGCCCAGTATCTGAGTGTAGAAGTCGCAACTCTTTTGAATATTATTGACGGTAAGTACCAGATGATCGAGATTGGATATCTGCATAATTGAATAGCGGAGAGGCTTATTAAAGCTGATTAAGGAAAAAGTTTTCCCGGTTAATCATTCTGCGGGTCATGTTGGGTACGTGGTCCAAATTCTGTGGAGAGACGTTGATCAATCAGGAAACGAATCTTTTGCTCCAGTGTGTCATCGAGTTCGTCATGTAGTGTCCGCACAATCTGCTCTCCAGCTTCATCGATAGCACGATTCAGTGCACTCTTGATCATTGCTCGCAGATCCTCTTCCAACTGCTGTGCAATCTCATCCCGCATGGCCAGCAGCACTTCATCATACTCTGGGATTCCGCTGTCTTCGGATGGCTCTGAACTATCTACGAAGGGATGAAATTCAGAGGCGATCTCATCCGCAGTAATAACATCTTCCAAGAGTGGAATGTCAGTGACAATATTCTGTTTCTGCTCGTTATCGTTCATTTATCGATATCATGTTTTTTGAGTGGGTAGCCCCGATCACGGTAGAATCGGAAACGTTCCCGTCCTGCGGTCACTACTGGGGGCTCCTGGTCAATAACCTCTGCAACTCTTTCGAATCGACTGAAAAAGTTGGGGACCTCCTGGCTCAGATTGATCAGGACATCTTTTTCCGCTCCCGCATCCTGCTGGTGAGTGATGATCACCGGCGTGGCAGAGTAGTCACAATTGTCAACAACCCCGTGCGGTACAAAGCTCCCCTGGCGAAAGGTCCATAGCAAGCGATCGAGATGTCGTGTCTCATCTTCTGTGTCGGTATGTATGAGTATTCTACGTCCTTGATGGTAGATCTTCTCACACAATCGGCATGTCAAACTATAGCGGTTGCCTTTGACGCCTTCACCGAGCACGTAAAAATCGACTTGAGTCATGGATCTATCTCAAGTTCGAGGTGGTGATTTGTGCGCCTTGGGTTCACTGACCACAGCGCCCCATGAGAAAACGGGTCAGCAGCGGTACGGGGCGGCCTGTAGCGCCTTTTGCAGCTCCGGAACGCCAGGCAGTGCCGGCAATATCCAGGTGAGCCCATTTGAATTTTTTTGTGTAACGAGAGAGAAAGCAGGCAGCGGTTATGGTGCCGGCCCCTTTTCCACCTATATTGGCCATATCGGCAAAATTACTGTCTAGCTGCTCCTGGTATTCATCCCAGAGTGGTAGCTGCCAAGCCCGGTCACCGGACTGGGATCCAGCATCCAGCAGCTCTTCTGCCAGAGCTTCGTTGTTGGCCATCAATCCTGACGCCTGGTTACCCAGTGCTACGATGCAAGCCCCTGTGAGTGTGGCGATATCAACTACCGCCGCTGGTTTGAAGCGTTCGCAATAGGTTAAGGCATCACAGAGTATCAATCGTCCCTCAGCGTCGGTATTAAGAATCTCAATGGTCTGACCAGACATGCTGGTGACCACGTCCCCAGGCTTGTTGGCATCACCATCAGGTAGATTCTCCGAACTGGGTACTACCCCGATCAGATTGATAGGCAGCTTCATCTCAACACAGGCCAACAGGGTGCCGAATACAGAGGCACCACCACACATGTCGTATTTCATCTCATCCATAGCGGGAGATGGCTTGAGGGAGATGCCGCCTGCGTCAAAGGTCAAACCTTTACCAACCAGCACCACTGGTTTAGCGCCAGGTTTGCCACCCTGATAGTTCATGATAATCAACTTTGCAGGCTGACGGCTTCCCCGTGAAACAGATAGCAGCGAGCCCATGCCGAGCTTTTGCATCTGTTTCTCGTCCAGTACCTGCACTTTGAGTTGATCATGATTTCGGCCTAATTTTTTTGCCTGATCTGCCAGATAGGTAGGCGTGCAGTGATTGCCGGGCAGGTTGCTCAGTTCTTTGGTCAGTTTTATACCATTGGCAATGGCTTCACCCTGTGCAAGACTTTTTTGAGCCGATTTCAGCTGACGTCGGTCTGGCAGCAAAAATGCGAGACGTTTCAGGGGGCGTTGTGCCTTTTTAACGTCACTCTTGGTCTCTGTGAACTGATAAAGGGTCTCTTCAGCCTGAATTACAGTTTCACGAATCACCTCGGGGGAGGGGATATCGCTGATTGCAAGATCGCTAAGGCCCCAGATGGCTTCAATGGAATGTCCGCTGTTCAGGCTTTTAATCGCAGAAGTCACCGCTTTCAGATACTTTATTCGGCTCAGATCCAAAGCGGGCCCCAATCCCAGCAGTAGAACCCGCTCGGCATCGACTCCAGGAATATCGTATAGCATCAGGTGTTGTCCGCTCTCCCCGGTCATATCACCTCGCTTGAGGATGCCTTGCAGAAATCCATTGCTCTCTTTATCGACCTTTTGAGCCATAGGGGATAATTGACGTTTTGCAAATACCCCCAGTATCAAACAGGCAGTGCGTTGCTTGACGGGATCACCGGATTTGATGCTGTATTCCATGAAGAGTCTGGCCTCTCTGCTTTTGTATAGTTCGGATAGTTTTACATATTATGGGAGGTTTGAGTGGCCGACAACCTGAAATAGAGAAGGGAATGGATAGATATTCACCATTTATTCAGATATCCATTGAAAACAGCAGAGGAAAACTGCCTCGTTGGCACTAGTGGGCGGTGCGGTATACTAGTTCAATACAAAATACCTAATGAGTACAGGAACACCATTTGATTACGCTGATTGACCGTTATCTGCTGAAAGAGGTTCTTAAGGCGATGTCGGCGATTCTGCTGGTATTGACCCTGATCTTGTCGAGCAACAGTTTTATCAAATTGCTCAAAGAGGTCGCCACAGGGGATCTGAATGGCGAGCTGTTGGCTCAGGCATTGGCCCTGCAAATGGTGGTCTACTTCTCCCGCCTGATACCTCCTGCCTTCTTTTTTGCGGTGCTTTATGTGGTTGGACGAATGTACCGGGACAGCGAGATGGTCGCGCTCGAGTCCTGCGGCATCGGGGGAATGAGAATCTATCGATCAATGCTTTTGGTGGTTATCCCCGTTGCCCTGATTACCGGTTGGCTCTCTCTCTATGTAACCCCCTGGGCCGGTCGACTGAGTGCTGAGTTATTGAGCAGTCAGCAGGGGCAGGCGATGGAATTGGCGGGTATCAGTGCAGGCCGCTTCAATGAATACAGTCAGGGCGATCTTGTACTCTATGTCGAGTCAATCACGAAGAATAAAAGGCACATGGAGAATGTCTTCGTACAGCAGCGCAAAGAGGGTGAGTTGACTCTGGTGAGTGCAAAGCGAGGCTATCAACGCGTCGATGCCAAATCGGGAGATCGCTATCTGGTGCTGGAGGAGGGGCTACGTTATGCCGGCACGCCGGGGCGGGCCGACTATCAGGTCAGTGAGTTCAACCAATATGCACTTCTGGTCAAGCCCTCTACAGGGGGTGAAGCAAAAGTGACGCGAAGGTCGCTCTCCAGTCAGGCCCTGCTGAATTCCGATTCGATCAAGGATAGGGCAGAGTTCCAGGTGCGTATGTCTCAGGTTTTGGGTCTCTTGGTATTCGCGATATTGAGCCTGCCACTCAGTCGCACCATGCCGCGACAAGGGCCCTTCGGCAGGTTGGTATTCGCATTTGTGCTCTATACCGTCTATCTGAGTCTTCAGGGTGCAGCAGAAAACTGGATGGTCAATGCCACCACACCGGAGTGGCTGGGTATCTGGTGGGTGCATCTGATACTGGCAATTACAGGATTATTGCTACTGCTGCCGGACACCCCTCTGTTTCGAAGAGTAAGGCGTAGACTCAGGATGCAGAACGCATGATCACCATCCTGGATCGCTATATTGGTCGTGCGGTTCTGACCGGCATTTTGGCGGTGTTACTGCTGCTTCTGGTTTTGATCGGATTTTTTGAAGTGGTGGCTGAGCTGGAGGATGTAGAGCATGGCTACACCACTGGTATGGCCTATACCTATGTGTTTCTGGGTCTGCCCCGTTACAGCTATGAGTTGTTTCCAGTCGCTACCCTCTTGGGCAGCCTGATTGGACTGGGGATTTTAGCCAACAATTCGGAGTTGATGGCGATGCGTGCTGCGGGTGTATCTATCCCCAGAATCGTCCTTTCGGTATTGAAGGCAGGGCTGCTGGTATTGTGCGCTGTGGTCTGGCTTGGTGAATATCTAGCACCTCAGGCTGAACAGCAAGCCCAACGTATGAAGATGGAGGCGCTCTCGGATCAGATCAGTCTGAAAACCCGATATGGATTTTGGTCAAGGGATGGAAATACCTATATCAATATCCGCCAGGTATTGCCTGACGCCCAACTGGCCGATCTCTCTCTCTATGAGTACGATGATCAGGCGCAGTTGCAACGGGCAGTATATGCCGAACGGGCAAGTTATGAATTAGATGGCTGGGTGCTACAAGGGGTGTCGATGAGCACCTTCAGTGAGAAGCGTGTTGAGATCAGCCAGCAGGAGACTCTGGCCTGGCAAACCCAATTGGAACCCTCATCACTCGATGTTTTGACGGTTAAACCGCACATGCTCGCTGCCTGGGATCTGTGGCGATATATCGACTATCTACGCAACAATGGTCAGGCATCGGTCAGTTACGAAGTCGCTTTTTGGGGAAAGCTGGCGGCTCCGCTGGTTACCCTGGTGATGCTTTTTCTAAGTATACCCTTTGTCTTTGGCTCTCTGCGTAGTGCTGGCGTAGGCCAGCGGATATTTGTTGGAGCGATGCTTGGGATTATATTCTATCTGTTGAACAGGGCCTTCTCCTACATGGCTGTGGTCTACTCAATGGATGCGCTGTTTGCCGCAGCTTTTCCACTACTTCTTTTTTTGGCGCTGGCGGCGTGGATGTTCAGACGGATTTCCTGATCGCTACTATTGTTACTATTAACCCTGAAGACGACATACTTAGTCGCCGGGTTAATAATCAGAATATTCACCCACTCTCTGACTATCTGGCGACGGGTTAATAGGGGGTATCAAAGGGGTAGTTTCAATTGGCTTGGTAAACTGCTTTTCCTTAAGTTTTTGCAGGCGTTCCTGTAACTCCTGAGTCAAATCCCAAAGCACAGGAATGATAAACAGTGTTAGTGCTGTCGCGGTTGCCAATCCGGTAACGAAAGTGGATGCCATGGTTCCCCACACCAAAGAGTAACTGGGAAAGCCGATGGCCATTGGCAGTAGACCAAGACTTGTGGTCAGCGTAGTCAAAAGAATAGGACGGAGCCTGATGTGAACACCCATGGTTATGGCCTGACGCCTGGGCACGCCTCTTCGATATCGTTTGTTGATGAAGTCGATCAATACCAGGGCATCATTCACTACCACCCCGGCAACACCAATCATCGCAACGAAGCTGTTGATGGTGAATAGTGATTGTGTGATCAGTTTACCGAACACCACTCCGATCATGGCGAAAGCAATGGCAGAGAGAATGATTAACGGCTGCAGATAAGATTGAAACTGGGTGGCAAGGATGACATACATGACCAACACGGCAATGATAAAAGCGTAGCCCAGAGACTCAAACGAGCGCTGGGTATCCTCATGCTCTCCACCGAAGATAACAGAAGCACCGGGGTAATTGTCGCGGATGGTTTCATAGTAGGACTGAACCGCATTCACCACCGCAGGTGTCGAGGTGGGTGCACCTGTACGAATATCCGCCTTCAGACTGATGGATCGCTGACCTTGGTAACGGTTGATTTCACCTGTCTCATTGTAGGCCCTGACCTTGACCAGATCAGCTAGATAGACCGGTTTTCCAGCACGCTCCACCACAGGTATATAGAGGGCACTCTCCGGGGTCGTTAATATCGAGGGGTCGATTCGTAACTTTAAGTCAACCTCTTCATCGATATGACGGTATTTGCCCAGATAACGTCCATCCAGCACGCTCGCAGAAAGTTGTGCCACTTGACTGTTATCCAGACCGAACTCCGCAACCCGCTGCTGATCCACCTCAAGACGAAAAACCCGTTTTGGCAGTCCCCGGTCATCACTCAAATCGATAAGATGAGGCCCGATATTTTCTGAATTGCGCATGAAGGCCAACAGATCAGTCGCAAGGCTCGATACTGCTTTCACATTCGCGCCTACAACTCTTACATTAATATCTTTACCACTGGGTGGGCCGTCTTTCTGGGGATGAATATGGAGTTTAAACCCGTCAGTCTCAAAGGTCTGTTTGAGCTTTTCACGCATCCGCTCCAAGTGCGTCAATGGGTTGTCGAAGGTCTGTTGATCCTTACCTGGCATAGTGACAATCACAGATCCATGGTTGTTTCCATAGATCGGCTCATAGTCTTCATTGAAATACATGCCTGCCATTCCTGAGGTAGCGGTGGCCATTCCGGGGCCGTCTTCCATTACTACATCCGCAATCTGCTTTACTCTTTGATTGACATCGTCAATGGAAATATTACTGGGACCAACTATATCGACATAGTATATCTTGTAGTCGTCGGGAAAAAACTGGATTCGCACCAAAGGCACTTTACCGCTGGCAGAGAGTCCGATTATTAACAGTGAAGCTACAAATAAAACTGCTACAACTGACATCGTCAGTAACCGGTTACGCATGGTTCGCTTCAGCATCCATTTTGTGAAGCGCCTGGTTACTCGCAACATTGCGTTGTCGCTATCCTGCAGCTTTTGGGTTTTTTTGTCGCGAGGTCCGAAATCGAGATAATGAATAGGTAAAATCAACAGACACTCGATCAGAGAGGCTCCAACGGCAAAGGTTACTGCCTTGGGTACCAAAGCAAAAAACTGGCCGGTGGATCCGCTCATAATCAATAGCGGCATAAAAGCGGCCACCGTAGTCAGGGTGGCAGAGATTACCGGCATCGCCACTTCAGAGGTGCCCTTGATAATCGCCTCTCGCAGCTCATATCCTTTCTGCACTTGTCGATAGATATTTTCTGTTACCACAATGGCATCATCCACTATGACACCGGTAACCAGGACAAGAGAGAATAGGGTGATTTCGTTTAAACTGTTACCGGTCAGATACATGATCAGAATGGTAATCATGAAGGCGAATGGAATACCTATTGTGACCAGTCCGGCATTTCTGATCCCCATGAAATACCAGATGACCAGGGATACAAGAATGATTCCAGCGAGCATATTCATGCTCAAGATGCTTATTCCATCATTGATATATACCGTTGAATCCTGGGTCAAAACCAGATCAACTCCTTGCGCCTTCAAAATTGGCTTAAACTTGTCTGTCAGCGCAATGACTTGGTTACGAATGTCTACAGCGTTACCCAGTTCAGATTTGATTACCTTCAACCCCAATGAAGCTTTACCATTGACCGTGGTGATGACGATAGGATCGCGGTAGCCCATACCAATGTGTGATGATAGATCTGCAACCCGTAGCAGACTGCCATCAGCATCACGCCGTACAACACATGACTGCACCTGTTCCAGGCTGCGAAAGCGCTCATCCATTTTGATACGGAACTCACCGCTCTCATTGGTATATTTACCTGCAGGTATGGTTTGATTTGCACCGCTGACAGCTTGTGCAACTTGATCGAAGCTGACACCCAGTTCGCGCAACTTTTTTGAATCGAGATAGAGATGGAACTCCTGAGTCTGTCTACCGGAAAACTCCACTTGTTGCACGTCGGGAATCTTTGAAATCTGAGTTTTGATCTCCTCTGCCATCAGAGCCAGTGTTCGATTGTTAAGGTCTCCAACCAGGTTGACGGCAATTACCGGTAGCCAATCTTGTACCTTTGTATTCAGCAGTTCCGGTGGGTCAATCCCTTCTGGAAGTTCGTTGATGATATTCATCACCTTAAAACGAACCTCGTTGAAGAGGGTGTCGTAGTCAGAATCGTCAATGAATTTTAGGCGAATGTTTGAACTTCCACTAAACGAGGTGGAGCTTATCCACTCCACATCATCCACCAATTCCAAGGCGTCTTCGATTTTGCGGGTGACCAGACTCTCCACCTCTTCTGGAGAGGCACCAGGATAAGCGGTGAAGATGATGACTTCACCAAAACCAAAATTGGGATAGCGTTCAGAGGGCAGTGCAAACAGGGAGATGAATCCCGCTACCATCAACATGACGAACATCAGGTTATAGAAAACCCGTTGTTTTAGAGAGAAGGCAACAACTTCGCGCATAGGTCTACTCTTCAAGGGCTATGAATTGATCACCAGGCTTGACCTCTGGTGAAACCACTCGAATCCAATCATTATCCAGTCCCTTGGATCGACCAAGATAGACAACTGGGATCTCATTGCCGTCTGACCGTTTCAGCCAATACTGCTCATAGCGTTGTTGAAGTGCGCTTTGCGGCACTAACACTGCCCCTGATCGGGTTGGAATATTCAGGGATAGATCCACTCTTAATCCTCCCCGGTGAGCAGGTAGTCCCTCAGAGAGTTCTAACTCGAGATGGATCTTGCGGGACTGATCATCAAAGGCGGGGGAAACCCTGATCAGCTTTGCCGGTAGTTCTGTTTGTAGATCCGGAAGGGTTACTTTCAGACCACCACTCTGTTGTGCGGTTTTCAGCGCCTGAAACTCTCCCATACTGAGTGCAAATGGCGCCACCAGGCGACTGTAATCACCGACCTCAAGGACAGGTTCCCCAGCATTTACCCATTTGCCTGGTTCAACGTGACGTTTTATAACCCGCCACCCATCTGGCGCTTTAATGCATAGCCTTTCCTTGCGCTCTTTTAGTATGTCAGCCTCAATGGCCAATGCCTTAAGTTGGTTTTCGGTCTTGTGCAAACTTCTCAGTGCCGTGTCTAGCTGGCTTTGAGAGGAGGAGTTCTTTTTTAGTAATTTTTTGTAGCGAGCAGCCTCCTTACGGAAATAGGTACTATCCACTTTTAACAGTCTACGTTCTGCTTTATTGGTGCTCAGTTCCAGTTTCAGGTAGGTGTCATCCAGACAGGCAAAAGGTTCTCCTTCCTTTATGCTGTCACCCACATCTCCATTTACTGTTGCGATACGTCCTGCTTGTTCTGCGGAGAGGGTAAGCCTCGAATGAGCGCGGGTAAAGCCTGACTGTACCTCTCTTTGTACCGCCGCCTTTGCTAACACTAATGTGTCAGTTGCATTTATAGGGGAAGTAAAAAAAGATACAAAAAGGGCGAGGAGAAGAGAGTTGTATTTCATGTCGTTTTAGTCCTTGTCCCAACGAGAAACTTCATGACCTGGAATCTATTCGCAAAGACGACCACTCTCCCGCCAATGATAAGGCGGGTAAGTGGTCTGATCTTTTATCAAGCAGTATTATCGGTTGCTATGCCACTCTGCATATCCTTTGGTAAATTCATTCAGTTCCTCTTCAGGTATAAGAGTGTCAAACCGATGTGGTTGTGCGGCTTTGAAGCCATGTTTTTCTGCCAGTCCGGTGATGTAAGCCGCTTCCTTCTGGGTCAGAATCTGACCAATGCTGTGATCCCCCTCTGCGGACTCCAGAGCCAGGAGGATGGTTTCACCCAGGCATCCCCAGCAGACGCCAGGTGGGAGACCCATCGCACTAAACTCCACGGGGTCTGGAAGTTCGACCAGACCGCCATCAAAGATGAGTGCTTTGGAATTCCGGCCCGCGTCGTCGGAGACGTTTGGTGGTCGAGCTACATCGCAGACGATAGACCAGTCTCTGAGATGATGGGCTTTGATAATGGCAGTATCAGAGTTTGTTGCCGCGACGATGATGTCAACGTCTTTCAAGCCTTTGTCGAGATCTGTTGTTATTTGGATAGGGAGTTCATTGTGCATACGTCGAACAGCGCTCGCGACTGAGCCGTTTTTGGCCTCGTTCATTGCTGCTGCGATATCACAACGCAATGAGCGAACTAACTCACCATCACTCTCTTTACTATGAAACCCATTCGGTCCAAGCTCATCATCGTTCAGCAAGTCACTATATATCTCATCGGCAATGGCCTGGCAGCGCTCGACTGCATCGGTATTCGAGGCGTTGCCAACGAGAACCAATGAACCGATCTTATCTGCAATCATCAGTGAAACAAGCCGTCCAATGGCGCCAGTAGCTCCAACAACAGCGACCCGTGCCTGACTGAGATCGACACCCACACGCTTAGTGATCTCTTCGATTCCGGCAACGGCCAATACCGAAGTTAATGTGTTGCCACTGGTAACCCAGGCATCCTTCCCGGCAAGTACCTGGTTGCTCTGATTGGCAAGGGTGGAGCCACCCTGGCTGACGATAGAGGTGAACCCTCCCAGTCCAACGATGGATGAACCACGTCTGGCCGCCATTTTCTTGGCACGCTCAAGCATGTACATTGTCTCTTTTCGGCCGATCGAAACCATATCCTTTGGGATCATTGGCAGAAACATCAGCCATCCTTCTGAGACCTTCCCCGTTTTCGATTGAACCCCTTCAATATGGTGTACGAAACCTGGTCCTACTCCTCGAGTCCACTTGCGCAATTTTTCCATCTGTTCCGAGGTGAACTGCTCGAATGAAGGATCGGCATCGATGAAATCATGTTCATGCATATAGTGAACGACGAAGGAGAACTGACTGCCTGGTTTGCTCCTGTCATACTCACGGGATGGGGCGAGCTGGCGCTGTTGAGATTTTTCGTAACGTTTGCCACCTTTAACGACACGCAGCGTTTTGCCTACGAACGTCTTGACAATGTGATGGAAGTCTCTGCGATCCAGGGCATCGCACATGCAATCAAGAGCATTGATGACGTAGTCTATTTCGGTACGGCCGACAGAGAATGGTGGCTGTAGCCTCAATGTATGAGAGCTGTTGAAGGCGGGAGCCGTGACAATTTTATGTGCATTGAACAGGTATGAGCTGAAAGCAGCGATCAGACCCTCATTCATGCTGAAGAATGTCATCGAGCCAGAGCCATCCCCAGGCTCGAATGGATAAAATTCCAAGCCGGCCATAAATCCTTTACCGCGAACTGTTTTGATTACTTTTGGATAACTCTCTTGCAGTGCCTGTAGGCGACTGGCTAGATACTCGCCGTTTTCAGCAACGTTTTTGATGATCTGTTGGTTGTCACGCTGAAGAATCTCAATCACCTTGGTTGCGACACGACAGGCGAGGTTGTTGTTTGCGTAGGTGGAGCTGTGTAGTTGGCCGAACTCATCATCCCAGGTATCGGGTGTGGTAATGCAGGCCCCAATCGGGATCAAGCCACCACTGAGGGTTTTGGCAAGGGTCATGATGTCTGGTGCTCCAGCATCCTCAGGGAGTCCGAACATCTTTCCGGTTCGTCCAAGCCCGGTTTGAATCTCGTCCAGGATAGTAAGCACGCCATGGGATCGGCATAGCTTAAAAGCCTCAGCCAGATAGCCGGGAGGGGCAGCTACGACTCCGCCTTCCCCCTGGATAGGCTCAACGATGAATGCGGCAATATCATCCTGACTCTGGGCCAGACGCTGTTTGAGCGCATCGATATCCCCAAAGGGAACATAGTCAAAATTCTCTACTGGTGCGCCGAACGGTTTCTGATATAAGTCCCGACCTGTTGCAGAGAGTGCGCCTAATGTTTTACCGTGAAAACCGTTGGTGGTTGAAAGTATGATCTGCCGACCAGTACGCGCACGAGCCAGCTTAATGGCCGCTTCCACAGCTTCCGCGCCACTATTAGTGAAGACACAAACATTCAAATCCCCTGGTGTAATCTCGGCCAGCTTGGCTGAGAGTTCCTGTGCTGCAATGGGCATCAGAGGCTGAATCATGGTTGGAAGTTGTTCCCGCTGAGCTTGCATACATGCATCCCAAAGTTCTGGGTGGTTATGCCCCAGGGATACAGCGCCATATTGGGAGAGGAAGTCGATATATTCACCGCCTTCTGCATCAAAAAGTTGATGACCAAGGCCGCGTACCAAAGGCTTATCAAGGCGAAACGCCTTCAAGAGTTCTGAGCGTGTGGGATTGAATACCCCAGCCGATTCAGTTTCTGAGGCTTCGTTATCTGAGCCACCAAGCAGTTTTCTGATAGCGGCACGTTTTTCTTCGAGTGAAAGGCCACCGAAAGTAGGTGTTGTTGTATTCATTGTAGATATTCTCCGAGTATTCTATGTACCAGGTAAAAAGTTGGAAGTGGTGGGGGGAGTACTCCCCCCACTTGCCGAATTTAAGCTACGGCCTCTTCCTTCTTATCTACGTCGTTTACAGACTCTTCACTTGATATATTGCTGCTGCCATCACCATCATGAGGGATCTTCATGTGGTCGAGCAGCACTCCTGCCAGCTCAAAAATGCTGCCACTTCGCACCAGCTCAAGTACCGGGATATCGACACCGAACTTTGTTGAAACGCCATACTGCAACTCGACGGCCATCAAAGAGTCGATACCCATGTCAGATAGAGGCATGTTGATGTCGATCTTGTTGGCAGGTTTGTGCATCGTTTCAGAGACGAGTTCCACCACCATCAAAGCCAGCATTTCGTTGCGATCACCTGGTTCGATGGAAAGCAGGGCAGCACGTACTTTACCCGCTTCAGCATTTTTCCCAGACGACTTGGCTCCAACCACATAGGCCAGACTCGGAATGGCGGAGGAGGCTGGATTGAGCTGTCCCCATTTCGCCCAGTTCATGTCCATAAAGCCCAACTGGGTTCTGTCATCCCATAGTGCCAGAGCCATTGCTGCACAAGCATCGGCAGGAGTTATGGCATTGATGCCAGCTCTCGCCAGTTGTTCGAAAACAATGGCGTCCTGGGCTACCATGCCGACCTCAGCAAGTGCGCCCCAGTTAACACTGGTTGCAGGGAGTCCCTGCGCTCTTCTGTATTCCGCCAATGAATCGAGGAATACATTTGCCGCAACATAGTTGCCCTGACCGGGATTACCCATCAGTGCAGAGACTGATGAGAACAGCACGAAGTGATCTAAAGGTATATCGGCTGTATGTTTGTGTAGCAACCAAGCGCCACGAGCCTTTGGTGCCGCTACTTTGCGTAGTCTGGCCTCATCGAGATTGGCCAAAATGGCATCGTCAAGGACGGCCGCAGCGTGCATGACACCTTTCAGTGGAGGCATCGACTGGGCCAGGCTATCGAACATCGAAACGATATCCTCTTCTTTGCCCATATCAGCGCAGACTACACTCACTTCGACGCCCTGCTTCTGCAGATCTTTGACTGTGTTTTTAGCAATCTCCGTCTTAGCACCGCTTCTACCCACGAGGGCCAGGTTGCGCGCACCTTCAGTCACCATCCACTTCGCGATCTCCAGGCCAAAACCGCCCAATCCACCAGTAATGAGATAGGTCGCGTCAGGTTTCAGTAGTGTCCCTGTCTCTTTCAGAGGTGCGACCTCAACACCTTCAAGATCGTCGAAATCGATAACGATTTTGCCGATCTGTTTAGCCTGCGCCATAAACTTGAAGGCATCGGCAATCTGGGATGCAGGAAAAACGGTAACCGGTGTTGGTTTCAGATCCTTAGAGTGGAATAGCGCCCAGACTTTGTCGAACAGTCCATCCAGCACTTCAGGACTCTCACCCATGAATCGATCGAGATCGATGGCTGTATAACTGAGGTTGCGGTTGAAAGCCAACATCGGCATGCGGATGTTCTGCACGATGTCACGCTTACCGATTTCGATGAATCGGCCAAGTGGCGCCATGACTTGCAAACTTTTAATGATAGTCTCTTTGGAAAGTGAGTTGAGAACTACATTAACCCCTTTGCCGTTTGTCACTTTCTTGATCTGCTCTGAGAAATCCAGAGTACGAGAGTTGAAGATATGCTCAACGCCAATCGAGCGGAGGTATTCCCGTTTTTCTTCACTGCCAACAGTAGCGATAACGGTTGCCCCAAGCCATTGTGCGATTTGTATGGCAGCCAGTCCAACGCCTCCCGCTGCGGCATGAATGAGTACCGTCTCACCTTTACGCAGACGGGCGACATCATTCAAAGCGTAATACGCGGTCAAGAAAATCGTCGGTATGCTGGCGCTGTCAGTGATACTCATCAACGGTGATGCAGGAACAGCAAACAGGTCTTTCACAGCAACAGTGATGTGAGAGCTGAATGAGTCGCGGAAGCCACCAACCAGCATATCACCAACCTTATACTCAGTGACGCCTTCACCCACGGCCACGATTTCAGCTGTTCCCTCCATGCCGAGGCTGGTCTGATGGAAAGTTGATTCGAGCGCTGCTTCTGGCAGCATGCCCAGGGTTTTCAAAATGTCTTTGAAGTTCATTGCAGCGGCGTGCATACGCAGCTCAATCTCTCCTGGCCCAGGTGCGCGACGGCGGATCTGCTCGTAATAGAGGGACTCGAATCGTCCCAGTGCGCCTATCTTTACGCGAAATGCACCAGCCTCCTCAACTGAAAGCATCTCATCTTTCTTCTCCTCCTCATCCTCTTTCTTTGAGCGTGCCAGTGGTGTCAGTCTGTGTACGTAGCGTACCTCTCCACGCAACGCCACATCGGACTCCAGGTTATCGCTCAACAGTTCATTGGTGAGTGCTTGAACACTTTCAGCTGTGGCAGCAGGATCAAGGTCAATCACTGTACAGCGAAGGTGTGGTAGTTCACTGAGTGCTGTTCTGGCAAGACCGACGAGATAGGCCTGCCCAAGGGCTGGGCCCTCTTCATCGCCGATATGCTGGGCGCCCCGGGTAATCACATAGACTCTTTTTGGAGCCTGCTCCGGTTCATGACTGGCGAGTGCCTGCACGAGTTGCAAAAACTCTACATGCGCAGTGCCTTCACTTGGGTCATTCTCGGCCTTGTCGTTGAGACCCCACAGGTAGACGATGCGGGACTCTGCATCTGCCTGCTTCAGACTCTGCTCGAAGGGAAGTGACTCTTCTCCCTCAGTTTCAGAGCTGCTGCTATCAGTAGTATTCAATAAGGCTGGTGTTGGAATCTGCTCGATTTCCTTTACCCCAGCCTCACTCAGCTTACTGGATAGTTCGCTGGCAATCCCCACTTCGTCTGAGAACAGCAGCCATTTACCCTCGGGTGGAGAGATCTTAGCTGGTTCGGCTTCCTCCCATGTCATTACGTAGGAACAGCTTTCCAGGTATTTAGCACGGTGCTCCTTAAGTGAGACCAGGGACTGTAAACGCACCCCTTGTACTTCAGCAACCACCGACCCATCGCTGTCGCAAATCATGATTTCACCGAAGATACGATCTTCAGATTGTTCGACAATGCGACCATAACTCCAGCACCGCCCATGCAGACGTTTGTGATATGAAATCCGCTTAATGCCTACGGGTACGAATGTACGTTTGTCGGAAGGATCCCAATCAAGTCCGGCAATCAGAGATTGCAAAGCGGCGTCTAACACCACCGGGTGCAGATGATAGGCTGACTCACTGCTCTGATCGCTCAATGGTTCAATTTCAGAGAGTACTTCCCCGTCACCCCGCCATAGATTTCGGATTCTCTGAAACATAGGTCCGTATTGCAGACCGTGTTCGCTTAAGCGTGAGTAGAGTTTTTCCGTGTCTACAGTGGTACTGCATCGGAGCTGAATCTCTTCCATGGGGATAGGCTCAGCAGCTAGCGGTGGAGAATTTAAAATTCGTCCATTGGCATGAAGCGTCCAGTTCCAACCATCTTCCTCCCTTCGTGTATAGATATGATATTCACTTTTATCTTCATCGAAGGTTGCTCTTAGAATCGGCTCACCCTTGCCCTGAAGCATCAGGGCGCGTTGGAACTCGATATCTTCAAGTGTCCCGGATTCGCTGTCGTTAATCAGTGACTGAATGGCGAGTCCCTGCTCAATGTAGCCTGCTGCTGGAAATATGACTGCCCCTTCAACGATGTGATCTTCCACATAGGAGGTCATTTCTCGATTCAGTTCACTCTGCCAGGTTGGTGTAGGGGCGAACGACCGCAGACCAAGCAGTGGATGATCAACCTCACCGGTACGGTCATGTTTTGATACGAGGGTTTCGTTCCAGTAAAGCTCTCTCTGCCAGGCATAGGTTGGTAATTTGACATAGCTGGCGCCTTTTCCGGTCACCGCCCGCCAGTCGACTGAATAGCCATTGACATGCAATCCACCCAGGGCGAGCAATATCATGGTTCGCTCGTCGGATTCACGCTTCAGAGTAGATATCACAATCTCCGGTTTTCCCTGGCTCCTGACAGCCTCCTTGATTGATCCACCAAGAACAGGATGGGGACCCACTTCGAGGAATGCCTCAGAACCTGCGCTAAGGATTTCTCCGATTGCCTTGGCAAACAGCACAGGCTTGCGGATGTTGTCGCACCAGTAATTGGCATCTAAATCGGGACCTTCTACCAGTGCACCTGTGACTGTAGAGTAGAGTGGGGTAGTCGGAGTTTGCGGTTTGATATCCTTCAGTGCTTCAATCATATCCGCTTTCAATGGTTCCATCTGTGGGCTGTGGTAAGCCACCTCCACGCGGAGAAAACGGTTGAAGATTTGCTTTTCCGTCAGTGATTCGGCCACAGAGGCAAGTGCATCTGAATCACCCGACAGGGTGACAGCAGTGGCGCCGTTCACAGCGGCAATTGAAATAAGATCTGATTTGTCTTCGATCAAAGCGATAGCTTCATCGGCACTGAGTCCGACTGCCAACATTTTACCTTGTCCGGCAGCGCTCTGTTGCAGGCGGCTCCGATGGTAGCTGACACGAACGGCATCTTCGAGACTGAGTGCGCCAGAGACATAAGCAGCACTTACTTCACCCACACTGTGGCCAACGATGACTGAGGGTTCAACACCCCAGGAGCGCAATAGATCATTGAGTGCGACCTGAAGTAGGAAATTAGCAGGCTGGGCTATCTGGGTCTCCTCTATCCTGGACTCCGACTCTTCCGCTTGCATCTCGTTCAGAATCGACCATCCAGCGAGAGACTGGAAGATGTTGTCTATGGCCTTGGCTGTTTCGCGGAAGACAGGTTCACTCTCGAAAAGCTCGTGGCCCATCGCCCACCATTGTGGACCCATGCCGCTAAAAACGAAGACAGGCTTACTCTGCGAACGTGTCTGGCTTCTTCCAACACATGATTGAGAGCTGATCCCTGACTCGGCATAGTCGAGAAGTTCGGTTTCCAACTCTTCCAGTGATGATGCGACGATGGCCAGACGGTGTTCATGGTGTGCACGGCGAACGGCAGATGAAAACGAGATATTATGAAGTGCAGGGACATCATTAGATGAAAGGAATTTAACATAGGATTGAGCAAGTTCGGTCAGCGCTGCTGGATCCCGTGCGGAAAGCGTAAGAATTTCTGCTTGTTGTTCAGGCCGGGTGGTATCATCATCCAGCATAACCTGGGTTGGCGCACGTTCAAGGATTACATGGGCATTGGTTCCGCCATAGCCAAAGGAGTTGATGCCGACATAGACTGGTCGGTCATCCTCAGGTAACTTCTCTTTTGCTCGCGGTAGGCGAATGCCAAGGTCATCAAAGGGAATATTTGGGTTGGGTTCAATCAGATTGGCCTGTGGTGGAACCTCATTGTTTTTTAGACACAGTGATGCTTTAACCAGGCCAGCCACGCCAGCCCCAGCCTCAAGATGGCCAATCGTCGCCTTGACGGATCCCACCAGACACTGCTCATCACCTTTCCTGCCGGCACCTATGGTTCGTCCCAGTACGCCAGCTTCGACAGTGTCACCCACTGTGGTGCCGGTTCCATGGGCTTCGACATAGCGAACATCCTTGAAAGGCACGCCACTTTTCGTATAGACATCACGGATCAGATTCTCCTGTGACTCTGGATTTGGCACGGTAATGCCATCGGTCCGACCATCCTGGTTGACACCAGTGGCACGGATAAGGGAGTAGATATGGTCACCGTCGCGTTGAGCGCTTGAAAGTGGTTTGATGAGTACCATACCGGCACCTTCTCCACGTGCATAACCATCCGCCCTTGAGTCAAAACTTTTACTGCGTCCATCACGGGAAAGAAAATGTCCTTTGGACATCAGCGTTGGGTACTCAGGACAGATCATAACGTTTGCACCACCAACCAAGGCAGCGGAACATTCACCTCGCCAGATCGCATGACATGCCAGATGGGTGGCCACCAGGGAAGAGGAGCAAGCGGTATCTAAGGTGAAGCTTGGTCCACGCAGATCAAAGCAATATGAAATCCTGTTAGCGATCATGGTCATAGATGCGCCAGTGGCAGAGTTTGTTCCGCTGGTGGATCTGTTTAGCGGACTCATCTGCAAGAGCATGCTATCGAGGGTAAAAGCGCCACAATAGACACCTGTGTTTGATCCGGCGAGATCAGCCGAAGAGATGCCAGCATCCTCCATGGCCTCCCAGGCTGCTTCCATAAGAAGCCGTTGTTGGGGATCTATATATATAGCTTCGCGAGGAGATATGCCAAAGAAAGCGGCGTCGAACTTATCTATGGGTTCCTTAAGAAATCCGCCCTGTTTGACATACATCTTTCCTGGTGTGCCAACATCTGAGCTGTAGTAGCGGTCGATATTCCACCTTTCAGGGGGGACATCACAGATTGCGTCTAAACCTGTTCCAAGCATCTTCCAGAATTCGTCAGGGGTAGTAGATCCGCCAGGATAGCGGCAGCCAATGCCTACAATCGCAAGGGGTTCATGTAATTGTGTTGATGTTAAAGCTGAATCGGTGATGACTGATTCTGAATTAAATGGTTGATTGGTGTTCATCTTGTACCTCGTTTCCCTTTTCTTTCAATGATGAAGGAATTTTTATGGTTTTTTTAAATTCCTGAATTCAAAGCACCTTGGTTTTCAATATCTTTCAGATTGAAAGCCATTGATTATTCGGTATTAAGGATTTTTTCTGAATAAGTATGTGTGTCGCTTTATTCAATGAAAAATAATAATAGTTGCGTTGTCTGTATGATAGATCCGCAACCTTATATTTATATTGCTTTGTTTAATCTGATTGTGCTGAGTGCTTGTTTGTTAATCAATGATGATTGACAAGCGAAAAGTAATTGGCTCTTGCCAGATGGAAAGTATCATAAAAGTTTTTCCCTTCTTAAATAGTTGTCCATAAAAAACCTAAATCTAGATTTATTCTAAGAATAACTTTAGATTTAAGTTGATTGTCCCAGAGGTGTTGTCTTCCATGAGTGTTTCTTGATCTTTGGTGTTAGTCACATCAGCAAACCATTAAGTATTGTGCCAAGTATTAATTGTTGATTTCCATTTATCATATATAGTCTGAGATTCATGCTTTTTCGGCAGCGATTCTATTCGCATAAAATTATTAATATATTGATGTGGATCAAACAATATGAATTTAAATATTAAGGGTATCTTGATAAAAAAGTCTTACTAATACTGATCTCAATCTCTACATGGTTTTCTGCATCAGATTGTCTGCAATAAAAAAGTAATATTTTTTCAATCATGATGGTAAAAGTGTGGTGTTTTGTCTGTGTTAATTTAATATTTATAGAAATAAATCCTGCTTAAACATATTGTTATTTATTTCTTAAATTACTGGAACTATTCTTAGAGTAATTCTAGAAACGAGATTTAATATATATCTATCGGGTAGAGATTATGCTTATGTTGGCAGAGAGTGTTTGTTAATGATTTAGCTTAACTGTTCATTATAATTACAGAGCAGATCATGATAGGTATATGGGAATGTAATAAGGCTAAAATAACTTTGTTTGGAATATTCAACATGTAGTTTCTTTGAGGCCTCTATTGTTGTCTTTTTCTTTAATTCTGAGCATCGTTACAAAGGTGGATTGATTTGAATTAGAGCTATTATTTCTTTCTGGATAGCAGATACTATTTTTTGTTTTTATGAGTATCTTATTCGCGATTAGTGTGTGTCTTAAAAAGAAATAAGGGGAGGGGTTTGTTGCTGTTTTACCCTATCTTGTGGGGCATGGTTCCAGCCTGCGATATTTAGCTAATCAGCAAATGAATTTTTAAATTATTTCTATCTCATGCTTTAGTACATGAGGATTAATGTCATTGCCAGTGTACGGTGAGTTGCAGGCCGATATAGTCTTTAACGATTGGGTCGACTCTCTGACGATAGGGGTCATTCCATTGCATGTTGTCCAGCGTTCCGAAGTTTGGGCTGCGATAGAAAGAGCGTAGTTCCAGTTCACTATCATTCTCAATAAAACCATCCACTACGCTGTTGAGGGAACCTAGTGGATCAGTCAGGACGAGAACGGTTTTATCCCAAAAGCTGAAGGATGACTGGCTCTTAATCTCCCGTCGGGTGTCTTCGAAATACCATCCCAACAACGATCCTACACCTGGTGTGAAAATCATATCTTGAATCGAAACGGGTTCGAACAGTGCCTCAAGTCCAAATTCATAGATTGCTGAAAGGGTAAAGGAGTACCAGAACGCACCAGTTTCACTGAGTCCACGTTCCCTGCCACGGGTATAATAGGTCATGCCCCAGTAGGGATGGAGGATATAGTTGATATACCACTCATCAGGATCCCAGCGGGGGTGAGTTACATTTTCCCACCATTTACTAACTGTATAGTCCTCTTTCTGTTCGTCTGTCCAGGCGGAGATATCTTCAGGAAGGACATAGAGCAGACCTACGATAAAGAACTGGTAACCGAAAAAATAGGCCGCATCCTTTTTAAGGCCGGGATAGTCTTCCGGGCTGTTATCATTGAGTTCTCTGCCGAATCCGTAGGGCCGGTCGATCTTTTCCTCTGGGCTATTCAAGGCGAGGGTTTTTGTCAGCCCATACGTGGAGGCATGCGCGAAAAGTGATTTACGCTCCAGTTCAGTCTCGTAAAATGAGACCGGACTTGTTGGCAGCCAATCTTTGCTATAGGCAGATGATGAGAACAGAACAGTGATGATCAGAGGGAGAATAGAGCGAAACACTAATCCGGTGTTGGTTAAGTCTGATTGTCTCATCACATTGTTCATACAGGAAAAATTCGTGGTTAAGCTAGAGCCGCTTCGATTAGTGTTAGCAGGCCCTAGTCTGTTTTGCTTCGACTAACATACCTGTCTGGCAAGATTATGATTCTCAGCAGCGGTTATATAATCGAAGGTGATTCTCATTGGCCACAGAGAGGAGTATCTGAAGAGCCAAAGGGCGCGATTATAGCGGATTGATGAAATAGAACCCACTAGTTCTTCATGGGCATGGTGATTAATTTGTTTTGCGTAGGTTTTCCAGGTTATTCAGCACTCGCTGGGCTCGTTGAATCTTATCTTTTGCTCGTTGATCCTGGGGGTCGAGGGCCAGAGCAGCACGCCAGGTTGCCTTAGCGCTTTCAATTTCACCATCCCTGTATAGGCGATCTCCTGCGCTGAGCAGGTTCTCGATATACCTTTCAAGCTGCATATTGACCCTATTCAGCATCTCCTTGGCTTTCGCGTTTTTGGGTGCATCTTTCAGAATCGCCTTGAGGGTGTTTTTTGCATCTCTCAGCTGGCCGCTCTCTGATAACCTGCTGGCCTCGGCAAGTCGCTTGTTCATTCGCTTGCTCCAGCGTTTTTGGCGATTCGTCTTCTCTTTTTTCTCCAGCGCTTTCTTGTTTTGGCTCTGCTCCTTCAGCAAATGGTCCATCAGGTTTTGATCAGATTCATCCAGCTCAAGGGAGAGGGCGATGCTAAGACAGTCCTTGGCCAGGGCATTGTTTCGTTTATAGTGGCGCCAGCCACATTCGGAGAGGGCACGGCGCATACTCTGTAGTTGGCCTCTAGTCTGGGTCAACAACTGCTCATATTGCGGATTTGAACTGGATTTGGTGAGCTTTTCCAGGATAGGCAATTGATTCTTCAGGGCAGAGGTATTACTGATCAGAAGCTGGTCGTTCAGCTCCTCTTCTATAACCTTCTGTTGCCCTCGAAGGTTTTTCAGTTCATTGATGTAGCTTTGGTTCTTATTCTTTCCGAGGCTGGCTTCGTTAAGCAGCTGAATTGCTTCACTATAACGCCCTTTGGCTACCAGTTGACGGCTGTAATTCAGAGAATCCTCCTCGACAGGTGCAGGGGTTTCTCGGGTTTCGAGCAGCTGGCATCCGCTTAGGAGTATCTGACAGAAGCAGAGTGTGTAAAGGCTTAGTGAGGAGTTCATCCAGAGTGTTTATTCAAAATATAGGCCATAGTGCGCATCAACCATTGACCAAATTCTCGCGATGGTGTTCCCGCGATTGAGGGGGTGACGAGATGCTTTTTACCCCTGATCTTTAATTCAGGTTGTTGGTGCAGTTCCACCATCTCACTGACTCCTGGGAATTCTGCTGTGGTCTGACTCATCATAATGCCATCTGCCGGAGCTGCGCCACACAAGCGAGAAGCCAGGTTTACACTATCTCCCACAACGGTGTACTCCAATCTATCAGGAATGCCGATATTGCCCGCAAGCATGACACCACTGTTGATGCCGATGCGAAGCATTATCGGCTCTTTGCCCTCTTGTCTGCGCTGTTTGTTGATATGGCGGACCAGGGCTTGAATCAACCAGGCACAGCGTACCGCTTGCAGGCCATGTTCCATATCCGCTTCCGGCACTCCAAACAGGATCATAGCACTGTCACCGATGAATTTATCCACCACGCCGCGGCAGCGGTGTGCTGCTTCAGCAATAACACCGAGATAGAGATTGAGTAATGAGGCCACCTCATCCGCTGGCAGGTCCTCTGAGAGCTGAGTAAAACCGACAATGTCACAGAACAGTACACTCCCAACCATCTCCTGGTTGGCCAGTCGGGGCTGGGAGAGATTGGAGAGGATCTTGTCCGCAACAACCGGGGAGACATAACGGGACAGGGCGTCCTCGACCTGACGCTTTTCCAGCATGCCCGCTGACATTCGTTCGAAATGGGCATAGACCTGGCCTATCTCATCCTTTCGCTTTTCATCACCCTCGAAGATCATCAGACCCGCTTCAGGGTGTTGCAGGCCTGCCTGGGCGAGTAGGGTGATGGGGCGGCTCAGGCGCTTACTCAATACATAGGAGAGGATGCCTGCGATTAGAATCAGACCGATGGTGGCAAAGCTGATAATGCGTATGGTTCGTTCCTGATTGCGGTCGAGGAATGCCCGATCGAGGGTGATCATTGCATGACCCGCAATGACATCCCGGAAGTTTATGGGACTGAAAAAGGTGATTGCCGGGTGTCGTCTGTTATCCTCGTCCCGCCAGGACCAGATCATCGGTGTAAGCTCATCGGCGGTGGGCAGCTGATGCGGTACATTTCCGGAAATGACCCAGTTTTTATCTGTGGGTACGATTGCAGCACCCACGACATTGTCATTCTGGGTCTGGCGGCTTACCAGGCCTTGCAGGTTGAATTGATCATCAGCCAGCAGTGGTTCACTGGCAGAGTGCGCCAACTGCTCAACCAGAACCTCACCGAAACCCTTGACTTCCCGCATATGGAAGCTGGTCTGCTGAGTTATCAGGAACCAGCCGAGTATACCCATGACCAGTGTGATCAGGGTGCCAATATAGATCGTCCATTTGATGGAGATCGGTACAGGCGCTTTGCGAAATAGTCTAACCAGCCAGTTTATCAAGTCGATGATCCAATATATTCAGAAGGAGTAGTACGTGTTTATATTGGTATGATTATTGCGCTTGGGGTGTCCAAGGGAGTGAGATTATAACCTCATTTATTGATGCTGTCGCAGCAAGTTGTCGAGAATGGGTCAGGCCACACGTTTAATATGCTGCATCAGTCTCGCTGAGATCTCCTCAATAGACATAGAAGTTGTCTCAAGATATGGGATGTTATAGTGCTTAAACAGACCTTCAGCCAACTTTACCTCCATCTTGCACTGCTCCAGAGAGGAGTAGCGTCGGCCTGGGCGTCTCTCCTGACGTATACGTTGCAGTTGATGGGGGTCGATGGTCAGGCCATACAGTTTGTCCCGATAGGTTGTCAGGGTTTTGGGTAGTAGATCGCTGTGCAGGTCGTCGTCGGTAAGGGGATAGTTGGCAGCCAGAATACTGTGTTGGAGACCTAAAAACAGGCAGGTTGGGGTTTTTCCACTGCGTGAAACGCCAACCAGTATCAGGTCTGCTGTCTCGTAGTTTTTAGTGATTGCGCCATCGTCATTGTTGAGCGCAAAATTGACGGCATGGATGCGTTGATCATAGGCGCGCCCGTTATTTGTTGTATGAAATCTGCCCAAGGCATGGGAGGAGGGCAGCTTCAGCTCATCTTCCAAGCGAACAGTGAAGGTTTCGAAAAAATCCATTACCGGTACATCGAGGGTCTTGAAATAGTCCCGGATCGAAGGATCAACCAGTGTTGTAAAGACAATCGGTTTCTGACCAGATTCAATGGTTGTCTGATTGATTCGCTCAGCGACCCGTCTGGCTTTATCAAGGTTGTCGATGAACGGCCAATGTACCGTCTCATACTCAAATCCATCAAATTGACTCAGCAGAGAGCGTCCCATTGCTTCGACGGTGATGCCTGTATGGTCAGCCAGGAAATAGACAGTGCGCTTCATCGGATTTTCTATTCAAGCAAAAGAGGGGTGAGATTGCGAAACCATTTCAACTGGGGGGGCATGCCCCCCCAGAGGTTGGACTAGCTTTTCACGCCAGCCAATAGTCGCCATGTATCGATAACAGTATCGGGGTTGAGTGATATGCTGGCAATTTTCTGTTCAACCAGCCATTCGGCGAGATCGGGGTAGTCAGATGGCCCCTGGCCACAGATACCCACATACTTACCCGCTTTATTACAGGCTTGAATGGCCATGCTGAGCATCTTCTTTACGGCTGGGTTGCGTTCATCAAAGCTGCCTGCAACCAGTCCGGAATCCCGGTCAAGTCCCAGGGTCAACTGGGTCATGTCATTGGAGCCGATAGAGAAACCATCAAAATACTCCAGGAACTCATCAGCCAGAACCGCGTTCGACGGCAATTCACACATCATGATTACACGAAGGTCATTTTCACCCCGTTTAAGACCATTCTCTGCCAGTAGATGCATCACACCTGCGGCCTCATCCAAGGTGCGAACAAAGGGAATCATGATCTCCACATTGGTGAAGCCCATCTCTTCCCGAACCCGCTTGAGTGCCCGGCATTCAAGCTCGAAACAGGGTCTGAAACTCTCAGAGATATAACGAGAGGCACCACGGAAGCCGATCATCGGATTCTCTTCAGAGGGCTCATAGAGCTTACCGCCGATCAGGTTGGCGTACTCATTGGATTTGAAATCTGACATACGCACGATTACCGGCTTGCCTTCAAAGGCGGCAGCCAGTGTGGAGATACCTTCCACCAATTTCTCTACATAGAACTCAACAGGATCGTCGTATCCGTCCATCTGCTCCTGAGCTTTGGCCTTGATATCCTCCGGTAGACTTCCGAACTCCATCAGAGCGCGGGGATGGACACCAATGGTGGTATTGATGATGAATTCCAGACGCGCCAGACCGATGCCGCCATTGGGAATACGGCTGAAGGCAAAGGCGCGGCTCGGATTGGCCACATTCATCATGATCTTCACCGGGGCTTCCGGCAGACTGGTGACATCCCCTTGAGTAACTGAAAATTTCAGTAAACCTTCGTAGATGAAACCGTCATCGCCTTCAGCACAGGAGACCGTTACTTCCTGGCCTTCCTGCAGGATTTCAGTGGCGTCATTACAACCTACTACCGCAGGGATGCCCAACTCACGGGCGATAATCGCTGCATGGCAGGTACGTCCGCCACGATTGGTGACAATGGCTGAGGCTTTTTTCATCACCGGCTCCCAGTCAGGGTCGGTCATGTCAGTAACCAGCACATCACCGGCTTCGACTTTGGCCATCTCGCTGGAGTCATTGATGACCTTGGCCACACCACTACCGATACGTTGTCCAATAGCACGACCCTGAGCCAATACCTTGCCACCACTCTGCTCTAATTTAAAGCGTTCCACTGAAGCGGTGTCGACCCGACTCTCAACAGTTTCAGGGCGGGCCTGAAGAATGTATAGCTGACCATCATTGCCATCCAGGCCCCATTCGATATCCATCGGGCGTTGATAGTGTTTTTCGATGGTAACGGCCATCTTGGCAAGACTTTCGATCTGTTCACTGGTGAGCGAGAATTTTCGCTGATCCTGTTGATCCACATCGACAGTCTTGACCCGCTCTTCACCCGCCTCACCATACACCATCTTGATCGCTTTGCTGCCTAGATTACGACGCAGAATGGCGGGTCTGCCTGCCTCAATATTACCCTTATGGACATAGAACTCATCAGGATTCACTGCACCCTGAACTACTGTTTCTCCTAGACCATAAGAGCTGGTGATGAATACTGCATCCTTGAATCCGGACTCTGTATCGAGGGTAAACATAACACCGGCAGATCCGATATCCGAACGTACCATTCGCTGTATGCCCGCTGAAAGAGCGACATCCTCATGGGCGAAGCCCTGATGAACCCGATAGGAGATAGCCCTGTCATTATAGAGCGAAGCGAATACCTCTTTGATGGCGATCAGCACACTCTCCAGTCCATCGACATTCAGAAAGGTCTCTTGTTGACCGGCAAATGAGGCATCGGGCAGATCTTCAGCTGTCGCAGAAGAGCGGACTGCCACGGAAGGCACTGCATCTGCAGCACCGCTTAGCTTTTTGTATGCAGCAGTGACCGCATTCTCCAGCTCTTCGGGAAAATCAGCTTCCACCACCCATTCACGGATTGTCTTGCCCGCTTCAGCAAGCGCAGTTACGTCACTTACATCAAGCTGCTGCAACAATGGGTCGATTCTCTCTGCAAGCCGGTTATGGCGCAGAAATTCGCGAAAGGCATGTGCCGTGGTGGCAAAGCCACCGGGTACAGAAACTCCGGCATCTGCCAGACCGCTGATCATCTCACCCAAGGAGGCGTTTTTACCGCCAACCTGATCAACATCGCCCATTTTCAGGTTTTCGAACCAGATTATTTGTTCATTCACCGCTTGCCCTCGGCTTTTAGATTGGTTGGATGGCTCATTCATTACATTTAACCTCTGAGGTGGTCTCCTTGACGCTGGCAGCTGTTACCGCTGCACAGACAGCTTTTACCGCAACCTGTGCCCTCTTCCTTGTGAGGACCATGTTCTGGATGCAGCTTAGAATAGTGTCGCGTGATGGACTGAACAATCAGCCAGCCCAGTAACAAAATGGGGATAATGGTCATGGCGATGAGATAATCGATCATCAAATCAGCCTCCAAGTCCGGCGAAGCCCATGAATGAGAGGGATAGCAGGCCGCCCAACATTAAACTGACCGCTGCGCCTTGGGTGATACTTGGCATAGTCGAAAGTTCCAGTTTCTCTCGCAGACCGGCCATCAGCAGAATGGCCAGGATGAAACCGGCTCCGGCACCCAGTGCATAAACCAATGATTGCAGAAAATTGTACTCTTTGAAGGTCTGGAAAAGTGCCAGTCCTAGGATTGCACAGTTGGTGGTGATCAACGGCAGAAAGATGCCCAGAGAGCGAAACAGGGCGGGGGTAAACTTTTTAAGCGCCATTTCAACAAGCTGTACTGCACTGGCGATAACTGCAATATAGGCAATCAGACGTAGAAACTCGATCTCGAAGCTTACCAGAACCTCATTGATCAAAAAGGCACAAACAGAACTTACCAACATGACAAACAGGGTTGCCAATCCCATTGGCAGGGCAGTATTGATTTTCCCGGAGACACCAAGAAAAGGGCATAAGCCGAGAAACAGGGCAAGCACAAAGTTATTTGCCAATACAGCGTTGAGGAATATGAAGCTGAGGGTTTCTGTCGCCATAGTGGTCACTTTAAGTTGTAAGAGGCATTAAAATACGGCATTGGTCTATACAAACATTGATCTGTTTCACGCATCAAGGCTGTCTGGGCAGTATTCATCAGTTTGGTTGTTCTGATCATGATTCTGTCGCAGGATCTAACTCTGTCTCAGATTTACGCTGTTTGAACCATTCAAAAAGCAGCAACCAAGCGCCTAAAACAAGAAACCCTCCTGCAGGTAACACCATCACTACCCAAGGTTCAAATCTGGGGCCAAACAGATCAATACCAAACAGACTGCCGGCACCCAGGATCTCACGCACAACGCCGAGACAGAGTAGGGCCAAGGTGAATCCCAGACCCATGCCTGTGGCATTGACAATGGATTTCAGGGGAGGATTTCTGGAAGAGTAGGCTTCCGCCCGTCCTAGTATCATGCAGTTTGCAACGATC
Organism: Candidatus Thiodiazotropha sp. AKAK3; assembly: GCF_058244645.1. Lineage (NCBI taxonomy): Bacteria > Pseudomonadati > Pseudomonadota > Gammaproteobacteria > Chromatiales > Sedimenticolaceae > Candidatus Thiodiazotropha > Candidatus Thiodiazotropha sp. AKAK3. Next base: position 25,055 of record NZ_JBSYOQ010000054.1, on the reverse strand, counting down.
AACTGGATAAAGGCACCCAGGGCGTTATAGAGATCGAGAGAGATCGCCTGTATGGCATAGTCGACGATGGTAACGAATGTGGCGATGATGACGATGTATGTCGCGATACGCACCTGTTTTGGAATACTGTGGCGCAGCAGAGAGATCAAGGTACCGGAGGCAAGCAGCACAAATGTAGTGGCTACACCCATCGCAAGCGCATTGATCGCAGAGTTGGTCACAGCCAGAACCGGGCACATGCCGAGCAGCATGACAAACACAGGGTTTTCACGCCATAAGCCTTCACTGAAGGTATCCCACCTGATGGTGTTATCTTGTTTCTTAGCCATGGTTCTCAATTAATGCTAATCAGTTATTGTCAATCAATCGGTCTCTGTCTTACCTTGCGCGTGATCAATTAAAACAGGCATAGGTTACAGGTCCGCTCCATTTTCAGGCTCGGCTTCATTGGTCTGCGGTGGTGTTTTGCTTAGTTCATCAATTCCCGGCATCAACCGGGGCAGTAAATGCTTGGCTGATTGATTCAACGCTTTACCGACAGCCTTGGCAGAGATGGTCGCACCAGAGATGGCATCGATCTCCCAGGGGTGCTTTTTGGTGCCATGTTTTACTGTCACAATCTCATTTGCCAGACTCTCTCCGCTTGCATTCAGTTTTGCTTCCAGGGCATCAAAGTTGGCAACAAAATTGGCATCGGTAATAATCTTGTCTCCCAGACCTGGAGTCTCAGCGAGTTTCAAAACCTTGATGCCGCGAATACACTGGCATATCGGGTCATAGCCATAGAGCAGGTGGATCATATCGGCATAACCCTGGGCTCCCGCCTTGGCTGCAACACCTTTCAATTTTCCTTGTTGGTCATAACCGGCATAAACGAGGGTGCCTTCTTTAGGTGTATCCTCTGTAACAGCGACCACTCCGCTCTCTGTGACTAAAAAATCACGGCGGGAGACCGCTCCGGGTATCACTTGAAACACAGCAGCTTCAATGGCACGACGCTGGTTTTCTGCAATGATCGGTTTGGTTAACTGATAGGTCAGCACAACCAGGAAGCCAGAGAGCATGGCGATACCCATCAGGGTACGGATCATCGGGCCTGCTGGGGTCGATGGCTGTACGACTTGAGCTTCAGGGGTACTCATTTATCAGCCCTCTGTTGCCCGAACACCCTGGGTTGGGTGATCTGATCAATCAGTGGTGTGGCTGCATTCCCCAGCAGAATGGCATACATTACGCCCTCTGTAAGACCGCCAAAAAGTCTGATAATCACCGTCAGAAAACCGATCATCAAGGCATAAATCACGACCCCAAGTGGCGTAACAGGCGAACCGACCATATCGCTGGCCATGAACCAGGCACCTAGCATTAAGCCACCTGAAAGGACGACAAACAAAGGATCTGGATATTTAACCGGATCGATCAGGAAGAATACACCGGCAGTGAGTGCTGCACCGAGTAAGACCAATACTGGAATGCGCCAATCAAGCATCCGTCTGGCGGCTAGATAGAGGCCACCTGCAAGGATTAGCAGCGCTGAGGTCTCACCCGCGGAACCTGCGGTAGTGCCCAGCAACATATCCATGTGATCAGTGACAACACCTTCGAACTTTTGCAGAGCCAGCGGGGTTGCGCCACTGAAAGAATCGACAGTGACCTGAGTAACCCATTCACTAACCACCGGGGGCTGCAGAAAAGGTGGGGTGAGGGTGGTGGGGATAAACTGGCTGAACCGACCTTCGAAAAAAGCAGGGGTCCAGGTTGTGATGGCAACAGGAAAGGCTGCTTGTACGAACGCCCGCCCGATCAGCGCAGGATTCATGGCATTCATACCCAGACCACCAAACATGGCCTTGCCCATGGCCACGCCGATGAATGCAGCAACAGCACCCATCCACAGAGGGAAGCCAGGTGGCAGGGTCATTGCCAGAAGTAGGCCGGTAATGGTGGCCGACCAGTCACCAAGGCTGTTGGGTTTGCCACTTAACTTATTGAACATACGCTCACTGAGCAGACAGGTAGCTGTAACAACAACTAACAGGGCCAGCGCGCTGAGGCCAAACTGCCAGATGGTGAAGGCGCAGATGGGTAACAGGGCGTAGACCACATTGCGCATGATGATAACGACATCTTCCCCAGCATGAGCATGAGGAGATGTGCGCAATTCAATGGTTGGTTTTTTACTCATGTTTATTTTTAGCTCTATAACATCGGCTATCCGGGTTAAGCAGCCTGCTCCCGGTTGATCGCTTTTGCGATACGGAAATACTGTACCAGCGGAATGTTCGATGGGCAGACATAGGAGCAACAGCCACATTCGAAACAGTCGTTCAGATGATAGTCCAGACCCATCTCCTCATATTTTCGCTTGGCTGCAAGCAACCCCAGCATTGAGGGGTTGAGATGCATGGGGCAGGCATTGACACAACGGGCACATCGAATGCAGGGCCAGATTTTATGGCTCTCATCCTCTATGGAGGGCTCATTGAGTACCAGTAGACCAGAGGTGCCTTTGGTAATTGGGGTGTCCAGGGCCGAAACAGCAGGCCCCATCATCGGGCCGCCTAAAATGAATTCGGTACGAGAGCCTTCGTAGCCAACGTGCTCCAGGATATGTCTGATCGGAGTGCCCAGAGGAACCAGGTAGTTCGCCGGTTTACCAATTCCCGGGCCAGCGACGGTAATTACCCGCTCGATCAAACCTCGACCTTGGGGCAGCAGATCACCGAGAGCTGCCAGAGTACCTACATTGTTGACCACCACGCCAATATCGGATGGTAAGCCGCCGGTAGGGACTTCCCGGTTGAGCGCAGATTTAATCAACATCTTTTCAGAGCCCTGCGGGTATTTTGTCTCTACTGCTTTTACCTCAACCGGGCTTCCTTTGGAGAGGTGGCTCTTGAGTACCTCCACCGCATCCATCTTGTTGTCTTCCACACCGATGATCGCTTTCTGGGTCCCGGTAGCACGCATGGCATAACGGATCCCGCGTAACAGCGCCTTCGGGTGCTCCAGCATGATACGGTGATCACAGGTCAGATAGGGTTCACATTCACATCCGTTGATAACCAGTGTATCGACTTCTTTGTCTTGCGGAATAGTCAGTTTCATGTGGGAGGGGAAGGCTGCACCGCCCAGACCCACCATGCCGCTATCCTGGATCGCCTGAATGATCTCATCCGGATTCAACTCACTCATGTCCCGGGGTTGTTCCCAGAGCACTTCCTGTGTTGAACCTTCGTAGACATCAATAACGATGGCATTTGTTTTTGGGCCTTTAGGCGTCGGCATTAACTCTATGCCGCGTATCCTGCCGGTGGCGGGCGCGTGCAGTGGTACCGAAAAGTTGCCATCGGCTTTCGCTATCGGCTCACCACGCACAACCTCCTGGCCTTTGTGAACCAGAGGTAGAGCTGGTTTACCGATGTGTTGATCCAGCGGCAATACCAATTGTGGCGGAAAGGGTAGACGACGGATCGGTTTATCCGCCGTATCCTTATGATAGGGTGGATGGATTCCGTGAGTAAAACCTTTCTGCCCAAACAGCAGGTCGAACAATCCCATAGCTTTCTGATTTCTTCAACAGGCGGAGCCGAAGCTCCGCCCACTGTTATTGTTGATGATCATACTGGTAGACCCAGGCCTAAGAATCACTGAAATTTCTCTGCACGTTTGACGAACTTGTCCAGATCTTTTTCAGATGAATTCCAGGGGGTTCCTGGATGGATACAGGCAGCTGTACACTTCTCAGCAGCCTTTACGATATCCTTGAACTGACCACCTTTGGGGTCGACGATAACCGCTTTCTTCTCGTCATTATAAGAGAAGATCTTAGGATTGATCTCGATACACTCATCGCAGGCGGTGCATTCAGGCGTCTCTATCCAAACCGGTTCATAGTCTGCTGCTGCACCATTGCCACCATCAGCAGCTGTAGTGCTGCCATTGGCAGATATAGATCCTGCCAAAGCGCCGGCATTACCACTTGCTGCCATGGAGAGCAGGGTAGAGCTGAGTCGGTTGGCCATATCGACCTTGGCCTGATCAACCAGTGCATCCACGTCAACCTTGTTCATCTCGCCGGCAATGCCTTTGAGTTGATGCCAGAACTGACGGCGCTCGTCACAGGAGTTGGCGATTTCCGGAGCACAGATGATACGCATTAAACGGTTCTTACTGTCGACGCCCCAGATATACGGGAATTTGCCTTCACGGTCATCCATATCCAGGTCAAGGAACTCTTCCATCGGGACCATGTCATCATTCCAGGTCTCTGGCGGCGCCATGCGGAACTGTTTGCGGAAGCGTCCCTCTGTGACGGCAAAGTCAGCGAAGGTCATCGGTACTTCCAGTTTAGACTCTTCGCCTTTCTCGTTGAGATAGTCGATGGTATAGGTTGGCCAATCGTCCTCCATTGCCGGGTTGCCTTCCAGATCGATACACTCTTCGATGGTGTCACCCGCATCCGGGTCATACTTCATCAACGGATAGGCGCGAGACTCAACAGCCATTTTGGATTGTTTGTAGGCGATGTCATCTCCGACACCATGCTCTGGTGGACATACAGCATAGATGTTGAACAGAGCCGGACGGCGGCTGTTGAGACCGTCGATGTAACCTTCCAACAAGTGCGTGGTATTACTGATCGCACTCTGCAGCACATAAGTTGTCCGGTGGGCGATACCAATCAACGAGACCTCTTTTCTGATCTCTTCCTTACCTTTCATGGCTTTACCGTAAGGACTCATATCTGCGACCTGTCCTATATAGCCAGAGGTACAGGCTTGACCGCCAGTGTTGGAGTAGACCTGAGTATCCAGTACCAGGACCTTGATCGGCATACCCGACGCTAATGCACGGGAGAGGTTCTGGAAGCCGATGTCATACATCGCGCCATCACCACCGACCGAGACTACTGGTGGGCAGAGTTGCCATTCGTCTTCGCTGAACTGTTTCCAGTTGAACTGCTGGAAGAAGCTATCGTGTTCAGCAGAGTTAAATTTGCCAGAGAGTTCAAGCTCAGCTCTGCGAATCGCCCCAAAGCCATCTGCCATCTTACGCATGTGACCTTCGAAAAGCCCCATGGCAACTGATGGGCTGTCCTGAAACAGATGGCTGGCCCAAGGGAAAGGGTAGGGATTATAGGGATAGGTCGAACCCCAGACTGAAGTACAGCCTGTGGCGTTGACAATGCCCATCTCGGCACGTCCGTTATTGGTTACACCCTCAGTGTAGCGCCATTTCAGATCACGCAATTCATCCAGCAGCTGCGTTACAGACTGTAGCCATTCGCGATCAATAACAGTCTTCTCGCGATTACTGTCCAGGTTGTCACTCAGATTTGAGAGAGTCAGATCACTCTCATCGCCGCCTGATACCGCCTCTGCAATTGCTTGCGAGTTGCTCAGGTCGACGCCTTCAGCCAGTTTCAATCTGATGTGCTGCTCAAGCTGTTCGATCAGCTTATCGATCTTCTCGATCTGCTGTTTAACCCTGGGCTGCATCAACGCAGTTACAGTCGCGGTGAAGAGATGGATGATGGTTTTCTCACCGCAACCCAGGCAGGCGCCGTCGCCGCAAACCATGGAGTTGTAATTTTCTTTGTCCAGCAACAAGGTTTGCAGAGCGCCAACCTTCTCATCCAGGTCATCGATGCGATTAAATGAAGCGTCACTGGTGGGAAGATCGAGCCAGAAGTTCCAGTCATCACGCAATTTCTGGATTGCCTCATCATCCTGAAGGGTGGCGACCAGGGCATCATCTTCACAGATCGTGACACACTCCATGCAGCCCTTACAGGTATAAGGGTTGACGGTGATGGAGAAGAGTCCACCGCTGTTGTTGTTCTTCTTCTCCATGTTGCCCCAATAGGGTTTGGTAACGGAGAAATCGAACTTGCCCATAGTCTGCAGAAACAGGCCAAACTCCTCTTCCAGAGCAGCGCGAGCTTGCTCTTCTACATCAGCCGCAGCAATCACTTCGAGTACAGCCTGATCGAGCATTGACCGCACATCGGCAGCCTCACCGTTATCATTCAACAATTCCCGCAGACGTTTTTCGACGTTGCGGCTCTCTCTTCGCAGGTATTGAGTCGGGCGACCACCTGTTTCGATGCGATCGATAGCGGTATTGAAGACATCGCTGACTCTATTGACCAGGCCGGGAATGGCGCTGTCGGGACATATGGTGTAGCAGTCTCCGCAGGCGGTACAGTTTTCAGCAACCCACTTCGGATAGTCGAAGCGGATCTGAGTCATGTCACGATAAACGCCGGTAGATGCAGGAATCAGAGAGAGTGCCTGATAGGGGTCAGCCAGATTGTCGTTACCCTTGCCAGAGGCATAATAACTTCCGGTCTGCTCCCAGAAGCGGTGTACATCGGAGATGCCGCCTTCTGATTCGGGAAGCTGTTTGAGCATTACCGGCATACCGAGTTCTTTCTTTACCGGCATCTGAGCGGTAGCCCCGACAACCTTATTGGTGATTTCATGAATCTGATCAAAACCACGGCGTACCACACGCAGATTATCCTCAACCACGCGGCGTCCCTTGTTGCCGAACTTGGCCTCAAGTTGGGCTTCAATGGCAGAGAACAGTTTTTTCTCATCCAGACCGGACATCTCCATAAGTGGCGATCCGGCAAAGAATGCACCCTGGAAAGCATTACCCTGCATACGCAGCTGCAGCTCAACGTCTGAGGCTTCTTCACGGGCGATTTTGAAGCCGTCTACATAAAACACGTGGATTTCGTTGTCGATGACCTGCTGCTGCATCCAACGTGGGAATGATTCCCAAACCTCATCGGCTGTTTCCAGGTTGGACTGGATAATCAGCGTTCCACCCTGTTTCAATCCAGATAAGGGATTGGAGTGACCGAACACGTTTGGATCGGGGCTTAACACCACGTCCACATAGTGATACTCACAGTTGAGTGGAATTGGGGTAGGTGCCGCAGAGAGATAATAGGTCGTGGGCTGTCCCTTTTTCTCCGAACCATATTTCGGATTCGCCTTGATCTCATAACCCAACAGATCATAGAGGGTCATGACCAGGTTTTTACCGGTTGTGATAGCGCCCCAGCCACCGACTGAATGCATACGCACAGTGATTGAGCCCTCAGGCATCAGGTTGGGGTTTTCAGAACCGCGCAGGGCCATATCAGCAATATTTGGATAGGCTTCTTTCAGTTTTTGCAGCTGGATCTCTTGCTTTGGCGTCTCCGCATCGCGAACAAAATCTATACCCAGGTAGAAAAACTTACGTTGGCTACCCTCTGGGAGCATGTTCTCCACAGCGCCAATCAAGGCCTCCGGCTGCAGGTCGCGGGAGCCAAGACCGTAGGCTCCGGAGTAGAGGTGGGGGGCATCAGCAAAATTGGTGTAGCTGTCATACTTTTCATAGGGCTGAGCGAGCTTGCCCGCTTTAGCCTGACCATTTTCGATACATTTCGAGATTGACGAGCGAACCTCACGCATCAGTGGCAGATCTTCGGCCAGAGGCTGGTCGGTACGTTCCAATACACAGACACCTTTTTTACCTTTTAAAACCTGACCAAGCAGATCTCCAGGGAAAGGACGGAACATGGTGATATCGACAACACCGACTTTCAACTTGCGGGTCTTCTCAAGGTAGTCGGCAACGCCATGGGCTTGGACAATCATCGAACCCATACCGACGATGAGGTAGTCAGCCTTTTCAGTGTTGTAGCAACCCAGACGGTTATAGCGACGACCAGTCAGTTCATAGAAATCATCCATTGCTTTGTCAGCAATTTCAGGAATATGCTGGAAAAAGTAGGGACGTTGAGCAGCAGTCGTCTGCATGTAGGCGTCCTGATTCTGAACAGAACCGGAGAGCATAGGGTTGTCCACGTCCCAGATCGCTGGTACACGACGACGGGTTTCACCAAAGAGTAGCTTTTGCGCTGGTGTTGGGCATTCGATCTCATCATCAGGGCGGCCCAGGTACTCAGCGATCATCTCTCGCTCGGGAACCATTAATGGCTCGATCAAATGTGTGGTGAGAAATCCATCCTGGGCAACAGCAGCAGGGGTAAGGGAGAGTTCCGCAATCTTACGACCAATCAGATTTAGATCCGCAGCCCCCTGTGCGTTGTTAGCGAAGACCTGAAAAAAACCGGTGTCGTCGATACAGTGATAGTCGTCATGGCCACAGTGTACGTTCAGTGAGGCCTTAGTGATCGCACGGCAACCAATATTGAGGACGTAGGGCAGACGTTTACCTACAGCTGCGTACAGGGATTCGTGCATGAATGCCACACCCTGAGCGGAAGAGAAGTTGGTAGAGCGCAGACCCGTCATGGACATGCCTGCAGTCACCGCTGCGGCAGCATGCTCTGATTCCGGTTCAATAAAAATCAGTGAACGATCTGAGATGTTGATATGGCCTTTGGCTGTCTCTTCAGCCCAATATTCACCCATCTGTGTTGAGGGTGTGATTGGATAGGCACCAGCCGCGTCAGAGGCTTCCCTCTCACACATAATGACTGCTCCGTTACCATCCATTGCCATACGGATACCGGGGTATTTGAAGCTCTTCTCTTCTTTCTTACCGAACATGGAAACTTCTCTTTGCTAGGTTTGCAATTTACTTTCTGTCTCTAGAACAACAGGTTGTTATCAAGAGAAAACAAAAAGCATGGGCTTAAGGTTCTGTCTACCATCAAATAGGTAGTGCTTCTTTGCGTACAATACGTTTGGCTTGATGTCCTTTTACAACACCTTTGGTCTCATCAAGCCAGACAATAGCCCCTGTAGGGCAGCGCTCAGTAGCAATCGGGGAGGCTAGACTAATCTTGTTATAGTCGATCACAGCCAAGTTGTCTTGAATTGTAATTAATCCTTCAGGCGAATCTTTTACGCAGCGCTCACAAGCGGTGCATGCAACTTCACAATCATTTTCTGCAATATCGCCGTGTTCCAGGTTTTTACAGGCAACCCACAATCTATGGGATGCGTCATGAATCGAAAATAGGTCTTTTGGACAGATGTCAACACAATCACCACATGCGGTGCATTTTGCATTGTCCACAACGGGTAATCCGTAGTGGTCCATGGTAATGGCATCAAAGTCACACACCTCGGCACAATCAGCAAGGCCGATACAACCCCAGGTGCAGCTTTTCGGGCCACCTGCAACTACCGCTGCGGCACGGCAGGTCTCTAAACCTTTATATTGGGCGCGCATACGAGCGACATGATTACCGCCGGCGCAGGCCAGTCGAGCGACACGCTTTATCACATCGCCACTATCTACTCCCAGGTAGTCCGCAATCTCTTGTATGGCGTCGGCGCTGCTGACAGTGCATTGAGCCGGAGTGACTTCACCTGAGATCAATGCCTCAGCAAAGGGGCGACAACCCGCATTCCCGCAAGCGCCACAGTTGGTGGCAGGCAGCATGCCTTCAAGCTCGTCGATACGAGGGTCTTCAAATACCCAGAGCTTCTTGTTGGCAAATACCAGCATGGAGGAGAGCAATAGGCCTAGGATGCCCATAAATAGGATAGCGGTCGTTACGTTTAGTGCGATCTCAATATCCATTTCCATTACCAGATGTCATACGTGAGTAACCTAACTGAAACCATACTTATTCTAATGTTGGGGTTAGTATTGGTCTATGGAATGGGTTTAATAGAAAGTATTAATTTTTATAAATACTCGTTTAGCATTGAAAAAATTAATGATTGCATAAACTCTCTCTCAGGATCAGTAGCCGAATCATATAGACAACTCTATACCCACGGTGGGGGAATTCAACCATGACGCCTTATCAGTGAAATATAGCGGCAAATTTCAAGCTTTCTATAATAGAAAATAGTTACTAATCAGGACAAAAATAAGTGATGGTTGAGCGACAGGTCAAAATGGCCACCATCCCGAGCCGCGTTCAAGTTCAGCACGGCAACTGGCGATCTGAGCGCGATAACGCTTAGCGTTTTTCTCGACTTTGCGGGCAACCTTGATCAGCCAGGGTTTCTTCTTGTAGCTCCCCTTTTTATAACCACCATGACCTTCGTGGTAGGCAAGATACTGTCGATAGGGATCCCACTTTGAGATGCCCAGCTTTTTATTGCTGTAGTTGGCATACCAGCCAATGAAGTCAACTGCGTCATCATATTCATCTCGATCCGCCCATCGGTTGCCGGTTTGTTGCCGATACCAATCCCAGGTGGAGTCTTTGACCTGGGCATACCCATAGGCGGAGGATTTCCTGAACCAGGGAATAAACCAAAACAGCTTTTTTCTCGGTGGTTTGGCGTCATGTTCGAATCTGGATTCCTGGTGGATTATGGCCAGTTGCAGATGGATTGGAACACCCCATTTCTCAAATGACTCTTGAGATGCTTCATACCAGTCATCTTTTTCATCAAAGATGTTGCAGGCGTTACCGGTGCTCTTTGGTGGCGAGCTTGAGCAGCTGGTTATCAGCAAGGCTGCCAGTATTGATATGATCCTAAGTTTTTTATTTTTAAGGAGAATAGCTCTATTCCTAAGGTTCTACATGAGGTCTTGAAATGCCAAAATTCAGAGATTTTCAGACGCCTCTCTATCTCACTTTACCCCGATAGTTATACAGGAGGACGATTCACTCAAGGTCACGTATAATGGCGCCGGTTTTGACCTTGGTTTGAGCGGAAATATCCCACTAAGGGCATTATATTTCCGCTGGCCTTACAAATAACATGAAATGAAAAAAACAACTATCAGGAGCGATCAATAATGAAGCTAATACTTTTGGGTGCGCCAGGTGCGGGAAAGGGTACAGTTGCTAAGCAGCTGACCAAACTGGACGGCTCTGTGCAGATCTCTACAGGTGACATTTTACGTGGTGCGGTGCAGGCAGGTACTGAGCTGGGGAAGCAGGCTGAAGCATTTATGAAGGCTGGTGATCTGGTACCGGATGACCTGATTATGGGAATTATGGAACAGCGCCTGCAGGAGCCGGATTGTGAGAATGGCTTTCTTCTTGACGGCTTTCCCCGCACTATACCTCAGGCTGAGGCATTGGGTGTGTTGTTGAAAAATATCGGTGTTGATCTCGATTTCGCAGTTGAAATCGATGTTCCCCGTGACGTGATATTGGATCGATTGACCACTCGACGCACCTGCGAAGCGTGCGGAGCCATATATAATGTTAAGAGTATGCCCACCAAGGTAGAGGGTATCTGTGACAAATGTGGCGGTAAAGTTGTTCAGCGGGATGATGAGACAGAAGAGGCGATCTCCAATCGTCTGGATGTCTACCAAGAGAAGACTGCGCCTTTGGTTGGTTACTACAAAAACGAAGATATGCTGTTGACAGTCAGCGCTACTTCCAGTGAGGCGGTGGTGAATGCCATCCAGGAGAGATTGAACGGTTGATTCAGAGCTGACTCACAGTTCATTGACTCAACAAATCTATTTGCCCGGCTGAAAGTAACTATTGTATTGCCGGGTTAATAGACAATAGACCCGCTCAGTGAGCGGGTCTATTGTTGATCTGGAATCTATTTGACAGGTTCACTTACTCGAAAGCAGAAAAAAGTGTCATTTTGTAGTTTCCCGTAGTAAGTGAGGAGCAATAAATGATTCGATTTCAAACAATGATCTATTCTTCGGTACAATTGATAAGGAGCGCCTCATATGGCTGAATTAGGTAAACCTTTCCTGCTTGAAGAGTATACCCTTGAGGATCTTGTAAAGTATCCGATTCTTGTCTGGGCTGTACATGAAACAGGCGACACTGAGATGAAATATCTTACGCCGCTGCTCAATACAAGAAATCTCACCAGTGAATTCAATCACGCTAAAATTCTCCTGACCGTTGGTGATACAGGGGTCTATGCTGAGGCCAGCTACAATATGGAGGACCGCTCCATCTATTCGATCCTGATCTGGGATGGGAATGACTCGATTGAGGTGGAAGACAGTGATCTGGAGTCACCGGTCACGCTTCAAGCAGTGCCAGAGATTGACGGAGAAGCCGATGTGGCTTTCGTTCTCGCATCTAAGGAAGATTACTACGCATATCGGGAAGCAAAATAGGTTTGAAGCAATTAAATTGATGCAAAAACAGCATTGATGGCCAGAAGTTGCTATTCTATTAACCCGTCGATCTAATCAGAGCATGGCTTGCTTCGGCTGATAGTGAACCATTTGGTCGACGGGGTAATAAGAGGCACTATACCTGTTCATGTTCGTGCAGATGAATCTGCTCTGCTAAATGGATGGGGAGATTGAGTAAGGGGCGCAATCCGGTATTCTGTCTATATGCAACAGGGTGTTCAATAATGGAATATGTTGCTTAGATGCATAGCAATGTACTAAGAACAGTTTGCTGTACTTAGAAATGGGTAATGAAGGATGCAATAGATTTGGATATCCAGCACCAACCAGATAGTGTCAGTCTATATCATCTTGAGTTGACGATAGCTTAGTTATGATCAAGCTTTTTGGAATCTATATCTCAAAGGCGGTTGTTCTCCTCGGAGTGGCTGAGATATTGATCTTATTCTCATCGCTGCATGCTGCAATACTGCTTCACTTTAAGCTCACCGGACACACCCATGTTCTGACCAGTGTTGAGGATAATCTGGCAGTAATTTACGCATTGGTGATGTTCTCTTCAATGACTGCCTTGGGGCTCTACCAAAAGGGTTCGATGGCGACCTCCTCGGGTTTCCTTTTACGCATAATTCTGGCTTTTTTTGTGGGCGGCTCAGTGATGGCTTTGCTGCTTGTTGTTATACCCATGTTCGATGATCATGGAAGGACAGTCCTGACCTACGCCTTAACCCTGTCGATACTGGGCGTTTTGGTGGCCAGGACAATATTTGTACGGGTAACCTCAGACAAAATATTGAAACGTCGAGTGCTTGTATTGGGTGTAGGCATCAATGCGGACCGTATAGAGGAGTCGATCAAGAAAAAAGATACACTGGGTGTTGTTGTGGTTGCCTATGTCAATCAGGGAGACCGAATCGAGCTGATCGATAAAGATAGGCAGATTGTAAAGGATCAATCATTATTGGAGATATCCAATCGTCTGGCTGTGGATGAGATCGTCGTGGCGGTTGATGACCGACGTAAAAAACTACCCAACCATGAGCTGCTTGAATGCAAGATCAAAGGCATTCAAATACTCGATCTGCTGACATTCTTTGAGAAAGAGCTTTCTATTATCAATATTGATCTGCTCTATCCAAGTTGGATGCTCTATACAGAAGGGTACCGCCAGAGAGCATTGAATCGAGCTATCAAAAAGAGCTTTGATATGTCGGTGGGTATCATCATCTTCATATTCGCGGCACCACTGATGGTTTTGGTTACCATCGCAAGCCTGATCGAATCTGGGGGCCGGGATCCGATACTCTATAACCAGGTTCGTGTAGGAAAGAACGGCAAGCTTTTCAAGGTCTACAAATTTCGTAGTATGCGAACTGATGCCGAAGCGGATGGTGTCGCAAGATGGGCGCAGAAGAATGATGCACGCATCACCAAACTTGGCGGTTTTCTGCGCAAGACTCGCTTGGACGAATTACCACAAATCTATAATATTTTGAATGGTGATATGAGTTTGGTAGGACCTCGTCCTGAAAGACCGGAATTCGTCATGCAGCTTTCAAACGACATTCCCTACTATCCACAGCGTCATTGGGTTAAACCTGGATTGACCGGTTGGGCACAGATGCTCTACCCCTATGGGGCGTCTGAAGAAGATGCCAAGAGAAAACTTGAGTACGATCTTTACTACGTCAAGAATGCCAGCACCATGCTCGATTTCGTTATACTGCTGCAAACCATTGAGGTTGTGTTACTGGGTAAAGGTGCTCAGTAAGTATTGCTTGTGCAGTTAGGGGCATAATATCCAATCGCCCACCAGCCTCATGTACCTTGTTGCTTAGGCCTGTGGGATCGGCTGATAGTTACCTTATCCTCCTCATGGCCCACTAGATCTATACCGGCAGTTCAGTTTCGGACTTTGTAAAAATGATCTGAGTACTGGGTCATGGGAATCCTTTTCCTGTGAATTGAATCCAAGTATAGGTTGTCTTGGGTCATAAGAAAATCGTGGTATATCATTAAAAAAGCACATCGAACTCTCCGGTATCAAATTTACGGAGTCGTCAAAGCATCGGATCGCTTGAATATGGGTGTCGTTACACCAGTTTAAATCATATATTTTTCACAAAGCGATTCTGGCCAATGAAGCGTATCGATATCTTTCCCTGGGACGAAAATTTCAATACCGGTCTTCCTACGGTCGATGAACAGCACTGTAAATTGGTGCAGATGCTGAATGAGCTGGCGTCTCAGTTTGCATTTGAGTCGGAGCAGGTCGACCTCAACAAGGTTTTTAATGGCCTGTTGGATTACACCGTCTACCATTTCGAAACAGAAGAGGCGATCTGGAGCGAATTTCTAACCGATGAGACCATTCGGGCTGATCATCAACAGACACACAAAATCTTTATCAATCAGCTCCAATCGCTGATTGAACAAGCACAGAATAGATCTTCGCGTGAGGTGGCTGAGAATACCCTGGAATTCCTGGTTCGTTGGCTGGCCTCCCACATTCTCGAATCAGATAGGCACCTGGCCTATATCGTGCTTGGTCTACAGCAGGGTCTCAATATTGAAGAGGCTAAGTACCGTGCGCTGGGGGAGATGAGCGGTTTTACCCGCAAGATGATCGATATCATCCTAACCAGCTATGGTGTTCTATCCAGCAATACGCTGAGACTGATGCAGGAGCTGGTGCAGCATAAACAACTGGAGAGCAAACTGCAGCAGCAGAGCGGTTTTCTCAAGGTGTTGATACAGACTTTGCCTGACCTGGTCTGGTTGAAAGATCCCGATGGGGTCTATTTGGCTTGTAACCCAAGATTTGAGGATTTTTTTGGTGCCCCCGAAGCGAAGATTCTGGGGAAGAGTGACATAGATTTCATGTCGGCAGAACAAGCGGCATTTTTCCGCGAACATGATCTGAAAGCTATAGAACAAGATGGACCTAGGGTCAACGAAGAGTGGATCACATTCTCCGATGGACATCGTGAACTGCTCGAGACTACCAAGACTCCCATGCATGATGAGCTGGGTAACCTGATTGGTATATTGGGCATTGGACACGATATTACGTCGCGTAGAGAGTCTGAAGATCAATTACGCCAGGCAGCCAGCGTATTTGCCTCTGCCAGAGAAGGAATATTGATTACCGATCCTGACGGGATCATTCTGGACGTCAACACGGCATTCAGTCGAATTACCGATTACAGCCGGGAAGATGTGCTGGGAAAAAACCCCAGAATATTGACATCAGGGCGTCATGATACCGTCTTCTATGCCGATATGTGGCAGGCACTGTTGAAGCATGGACACTGGTCAGGAGAGGTCTGGAATCGGCGTAAAAATGGTGAGGTCTATGCCGAATTGCTGACCATTAGCAGTGTTTATGACGAGCAGGGTAACCTTCAATACTATGTGGGGCTCTTCTCCGACATTACACCGCTCAAAGAGCAACAGAGAAAACTGGAGCGCATTGCCCATTACGATGTCTTAACCGGACTGCCCAACCGGGTCTTATTGGCTGATCGTCTCTATCAAGCGATGCTTCAGTCACAAAGGCGTAATACCCTGGTGGGGATTGTTTACCTTGATCTGGATGGTTTCAAGCTTATCAATGACGCCCATGGTCATGATGTGGGTGACCAGTTTCTGATTCAGCTTGCAGAGCGAATGAAATCTGCATTACGTGAGGGAGATACCCTTTCACGTCTGGGTGGGGATGAGTTTGTCGCCGTGCTGATAGATCTGGAAGATCATGCTGCCAGTGTCAATGTTATTGAACGCCTTATGGCCTCCGCAGCCGAACCTGTTCATACCAGATGCATGGAGTTGAAGGTCACGGCCAGTCTGGGTGTGACCTTTTTTCCACAAGCAGAGATTTTGGATGCGGATCAGCTACTTCGCCAGGCGGATCAGGCCATGTACCAGGCCAAACAGGCGGGGAAAAATCGCTACCATATCTTTGATGAGGAACACGACAGGACTGTCCGTGGATACCACGAGAGTCTGGAGAGGGTGCGAATTGCCCTTAAAAGCGGTGAGTTGGCACTCTATTATCAGCCTAAAGTGAATATGCAGAGTGGCGCTGTGCTGGGTATGGAAGCGCTTATTCGTTGGCATCACCCTGAACGAGGTCTACTGTTGCCTGGTGCTTTCCTGTCCGTTACAGAGCAACACCCTTTTGCTGTTCAGTTGGGTGAGTGGGTGTTGGATACTGCCTTGGGGCAGATCAGTGAATGGCGACGGGCAGGCAAGCCACTTCAGGTCAGTGTCAATATCGATGCAACGCATCTGCAGCATCCAAATTTTGTTGCACGATTGCGTTATCTGATCGCAAAACACCCCGATGTAGAAGCGGGTGACCTTGAACTGGAGGTACTTGAAACCAGCGCCTTGGAAGAGATCGAACAGGTATCAGAAATAATACATGAGTGTCGGGATCTGGGGATCAGCTTTGCATTGGATGACTTTGGAACTGGCTACTCCTCTTTGACCTATCTTAAGCGGCTTCCGGCAAGGCTGCTCAAGATCGATCAGAGCTTTGTAAGGGATATGCTTGATGATCCTGATGATCTTGCAATATTGGAAGGTGTGATGGGGCTGGCCACTGCCTTCAGTCGAAATGCAATCGCAGAAGGGGTAGAAACCCTTGCTCATGGAGAGATGTTGCTAAAATTGGGTTGTGAGTTGGGACAAGGTTACGCCATCGCACGGCCCATGCCTGCAGAACAGGTGCTTGATTGGTTAAAAAACTGGAAACCGGATAATTGTTGGACAGACACTGTCAGACTCAGTCGTGATGATCAGCCACTGCTGTTTGCTGCTGTGGAACACCGGGCCTGGATTGCCCACCTGATCCAATACATCAAAGGTGAAAAAACAGTGCCGCCGACGTTAAACAAGCAGCAGTGCCGTTTCGGTCAATGGCTTGAAATCGAGGCTAAAAGCAGATTTGCCAATTCACCCTTATTGCAGAAGATCGTATCTATTCATGATGTCGTTCACCAATCAGCTGAGGTGCTGGTGACTCAAAAGGCTCGCGGTGAGGTTGAGAAATTCTTAACAGAGATCGAATCATTCGAATCTAGTCGTGATGAGATGCTGCATTTGCTGAATGAGCTTATGTCGCAAAATCATGCATCATGAGATACCCAAACCTGAGGAGTAGATCCTACTGCTGTGATTTCAACTAAAGTGCTGCGGCTGCTAACAGTTGCTCGCTCTCCTTATCATGCTCAGGATTTTGCGAAAATCTCAGTTTCTGTGGATAGGGAAACACGTCGGCCTGCATGCCGGCAGCCAGATAATCCTGAGCCTTTTTCCAGCAGCTGCTATCGAATAAATCTGGGTGTAATTCAATCAAAATCTTACGTATTTTAGGATCTGTACTGACAAATGTGATGAACTCTTCTGGAAAAATATCGTTGGGATTGACGCTGTACCAGGGCTCATCTCTGAACAGATCGAGAGAGCTGCGAGGAGTTGGGATCTTGCGAAAGTTGCACTCACTGAGATAGCAGATCTCATCGTAGTCATAAAACACCACTTTTCGCTGACAATTGACGCCGAAATTTTTGAACAGCAGATCCCCTGGGAAGATATTTACCCCCATTAACTGCTTCAGAGAGAGGCCCCAATCGTCGAGAATCTCTCTGGCCTGTTGTTCGTCAGCCTCTTCCAGGTAAAGGTTGAGCGGGGTCATCCTGCGCTCGATATAGAGATGTCGGATGACCAGTTTGTCATCATCGATTTCGAGTTGATTGGCGATCGTATTCTGTAACTCTTCCAACAGAGATGGCTCAATCCGGTCGAGGGGAAGGGCAACATCGGCAAAATCCAGTGTGTCCGCCATACGCCCGATACGGTCATGTTTTTTGACCTGCAGATAGCGCTCCTTGATTAGTTTGTGTGTCACCTCTTTCTGCGGTGGAAATTTATCGCGTATCACCTTGAATACGTAAGGAAAAGAGGGAAGGGTAAAAACCTGCATCACTAACCCGGGTGTTCCCGCTGCCCTGATAAATTGATCCTCACTCTCATCGAGATGACTCAATAGATCTCGATAAAATTCATTTTTTGCCTGTTTATGCAGACCGATACTCATATAGAGTTCAGAGAGGGTTTTATAGGGCATGATGCTCTTCAAAAAAGCCACTGTTGCTGTTGGCACAGGGGTTTTTGCCATGAAATAGGCTCGGGCAAAATTGAATGTCGCCTCCACATGTCTGCCGCGAATGAGCAAGGCATCGACATAAATCCCCCCTTGTTCATTGTTAATTAAGGGCAATATGAAGGGGCGTACTTTATCGTCGTAGACCATTCTGCCGATCAGATAGGCTGCTTTATTGCGGTAAAAAGGGGATTCCAGAATGTCGAAACTGAGGTCTTTGGGAAGGGTTTCAAATCCAGTTTGTGCCATCAGAGATTGCACAATACGATCGCAATCCCGTTCGATATCTTCATAGGGAAGGGAGAAATAGAAAGCTGAAAGCATGTCCCAAATGCAGCCTTTCAAACCGCCATCATCAACATGGAAAGACATGTAGACACGATAGCGCTCTGATAGCTCCTGTCGGTTAACCTGTGACGCTATAAAGATCTTATTGTTGTTATAGTAACGTCTATCAAAAAGCCTGCAAAATACTGAATTATAAAATGTTTCAGCAAGTTCTGGCCGGCTATGCGAGCGAAGCAAACCAGTGTAGATCTGCTTCACTTCCTTCCAGAAACCGTCATCCAGAGAGTCAACATCAAAGCTCGCCTTGAGGCGATCAATCGCCTCCTTGACCCGTAGATCATAAAAACTGATTCGCTTTGCTGAAGCTTCACGTACTGCTTGCCAGTCAGCATGCTCGAAGCGCTGACGCGCGGCACTGCTGATCTCCTGGAAGAATGAAAAGTGTCTTTCGAATCCTGTCAGGATCGATTGGGCAATCTGTTGTGGCTGACTATGCATTATTTTGGTGCGTACTTTGTTTCGTTAATTTAGATAACTGAGCAATTAACTAAGGTTTAGCAGATTTTTATTGCACTGCACTATTTTTTTTATCAAAGCTAACTATTGATATTTTTATGAAAATAATCTTGACCTTTTCACTATGCTTTAACGCAGTGCACAAAAATTAAACACGCCTCAGAGAAAGGCGGGTTGAACATTAAGCCGCAAAATATGCACCGAGTGAGTGCGCGGCAAACGAGATGAGGAGATTTAATACCATGACCAGTACGTCATCGAACCTCTGGCACCAGACCCAGGAGATCAGGATAACCGGCAATATGGAGCCGGGGTACCAAGAGATTCTCTCGCCTGAGGCGCTACATTTTGTCGCGGAGCTGGAGCGTTTGTTTGGAGATACCAGACGAGAACTTATGAAACAGCGCGGTTTGCGCCAACAACGACTCAATGCGGGTGTGCTGCCCGATTTTCTCGAAGGGACATCAGGCATACGTCAGTCAAATTGGAAGGTACGACCTGCACCTCAGGATCTACAAGACAGACGGGTTGAAATCACCGGTCCTGTGGATCAGAAAATGTTAATCAACGCCCTCAATTCAGGGGCTAAGTGTTTCATGGCGGATCTCGAAGATGCCCACTCGCCACACTGGAATACCACAGTAGAGGGGCAGATAAATCTGCGCGATGCGGTTAACCGTACTCTGAGTCACACCTCTCCTGAAGGAAAGCGCTATCAGCTCAATCAGCAGCTTGCCACGCTGATTGTTCGTCCCCGTGGCTGGCACCTGGAAGAGAAACACGTGAGTGTGGATGGCCGGCGGCTTTCCGGCGCTTTCTTTGATTTCGGGCTATATCTGTTCCATAACGCTGAAACACTGCTTGAAATGGGCAGTGGACCTTACTTCTACCTGCCCAAGATGGAGAGTTATCTGGAAGCACGCCTGTGGCGGGATGTCTTTGCCTGGGCCGAGCAGGAGCTGGGTCTGGAGCACGGGACTATACGTTGTACAGTACTGATAGAGACCATCACTGCTGTATTCGAGATGGATGAAATTCTGTATGAACTGAGAGATTACATCTGCGGACTCAATTGTGGCCGCTGGGACTATATCTTCAGCTTTATCAAACGTTTTCATGCCCATCCGGAGTGTGTGTTTCCCGATCGCAGCCAGGTCACCATGACCGTACCTTTTCTCAGGGCATACTCAAAATTGCTGATTAACACTTGTCATCGTCGTGGCGCACATGCAATGGGTGGTATGGCAGCGCAGATTCCGATTCGTGATGACCCTGAAGCAGATGCTGCAGCCAAAGAGAAGGTAAGGCAGGACAAAGAGCGTGAAGCCGGGGATGGTCACGATGGTACCTGGGTTGCGCATCCTGGCCTGGTACCCGTAGCGCTGGAAGTATTTGACCGGCATATGCCATCGGCCAATCAACTCGATCACCTCGATCCATCGTTGGATATCAAACCGGCTGACCTGCTACAGGTTCCAGATGGTGAGATAAGCGAAGCCGGTTTGCGTAACAACGTCAGTGCCGCACTGCGTTATACCGCTGCCTGGATCAATGGCAGGGGCGCCGTACCTATCCATCACCTGATGGAGGATGCCGCTACAGCCGAGATCGCAAGATCACAGATCTGGCAATGGATCCGTTACCCGAAGGGTGTTTTAAACGATGGCCGCAAGGTCACTTATCAGCTTTTCGATCAGATCGTCGATGACGAGCTGGGAGAAATCAGCAGAGAGATCGGCGATCTGGCTTTCGAGTCAGGTGCGTTCACTCAGGCAGCAGAACTGCTACGACAGATCGTTGCCAACGATGAATTTGAGGAGTTCCTCACCATTCCGGCATACGAGCAACTTGATTGATGGCTCGTAGCATATACCACCAAGAGATAATTAGAGATAAGACTGGAGACGATACAGATGACACGTAATGAACAGATCGAAGCCTTGAAAAAGGATTGGGCAGAAAATCCCCGTTGGACCGATGTCGAACGCGGCTATAGCGCGGAAGACGTAGTCCGTCTGCGTGGCTCAGTCCAGCCGGAATATACCTATGCGCAAAAGGGCGCGGAGAAATTGTGGGATCTGGTTCACGGTGATGCCAAAAAAGGTTATGTGAACTGCATGGGCGCCATCACCGGTGGTCAGGCAATGCAGCAGGCAAAGGCAGGAATCGAAGCGATCTATCTCTCAGGTTGGCAGGTTGCAGCTGATGGAAATACCTCTGAGACCATGTATCCGGATCAGTCTTTGTACGCCTATGACTCAGTGCCTACGATGGTGCGTCGTATTAACAGTGCCTTCAAACGCGCTGATGAAATTCAGTGGTCGAAAGAGCTGCAGCCAGGTGACGATGGCTATACTGACTATTTCCTGCCTATCGTTGCTGATGCGGAAGCTGGTTTTGGCGGTGTACTCAACGCCTTCGAACTGATGAAGAACATGATTTCAGCTGGTGCGGCTGGTGTTCACTTCGAAGATCAGCTTGCAGCGGTTAAAAAATGTGGTCACATGGGTGGTAAGGTACTGGTGCCAACTCAGGAAGCGGTGCAGAAGCTGATTGCTGCTCGTCTTGCTGCAGATGTCATGGGTGTACCAACACTTGTTCTGGCCAGAACAGATTCCGAGGCTGCCAACCTGTTGACCTCTGATGTTGATGCCAATGATAAGCCTTTCCTCACCGGCGATCGCACAGCTGAAGGTTTCTACCGGGTTAAGAATGGTCTTGAGCAGGCCATCTCCCGAGGCCTGGCCTACGCACCATATGCTGACCTGGTGTGGTGTGAAACCGGTACACCGGATCTCGGCTTCGCCCGAGAGTTTGCCCAGGCAGTACTTGCAGAGAATCCAAATAAACTGTTGGCATACAACTGTTCGCCTTCGTTCAACTGGAAGAAAAACCTGGATGACGCCACCATTGCCAAGTTCCAGGAAGAGCTATCCGACATGGGTTACAAATACCAGTTCATCACCTTGGCAGGTATCCACAATATGTGGTTCAACATGTTCGATCTGGCCTACGACTACGCACGTGGCGAAGGTATGAAACACTATGTCGAAAAGGTACAAGAACCGGAATTCGCTGCAAGAGAGAAAGGCTATACCTTTGCCTCTCACCAACAAGAGGTGGGTGCCGGATACTTCGATGACGTCACTACGGTAATTCAAGGTGGTGCCTCTTCAGTGACCGCTTTGACCGGATCGACTGAAGAAGCACAGTTCGACAGCGCATCTGGCATGTAATCAAGACAGACTGTAGGTGATCTTGAGATTGATTGTATCGATCAATAGTCATCATCACCTCAGTCTCAACCCGGTTTTCTGCCCTTCGGCCGTGCTTATCAGCACGGCTTTTTTTTGGATTACCGGTAAAAAACTATGGCTTCTATTTAGCAAAGTCTATCTGCAAAGATTTTTTAAAACTCCTAAAATTCTATTAGTCCCAATTTTTTTAAGAGGTGCACAATGAGTACGAGTGAAAGCAAACTGAAGACAGCTGATCTCTACGATATCCATGAAGAGGCATTACAGATCTGTTATCCAGGATTTCGCCATTATGGTGGGCACCGCACCTTTCATGGTTCCATCGCAACTTTAAAATGTTTTGAAGACAACTCATTGGTAAGAGATGAGCTGGATCAACCAGGCCAGGGCAGGGTATTGGTGGTAGATGCGGGGGGATCACTGCGATGTGCCATGCTGGGGGATCTGTTGGCTCAGAAAGCGGTAGATAACGGATGGGCAGGGATTATTATGCACGGCTGCATAAGAGATGCTGCTGAGATCAGAGAGATGCCACTTGGGGTTATGGCGATGGCCACTAACCCGCGTAAAAGTATTAAGAAAGGAGCAGGTGAGGTCGGTGGGGAGGTCTATTTTTCCGGTGTAAAATTCAGGCCGGGAGAGTGGCTCTATGCGGATGAAGATGGGATTGTGGTGTTGGATCGTCCCGCGATTTAATTGGACAAGTTTCCACCTGATTGAATATTGCTTTTTAATCCCACGCAAAATCCAACATGAAGTGCGGTCAATTTTCGTTCAGGTATGGATCTGGTGTTGATTTATTAACTCTGACAATCTGCCCATTAGTGAATTATTTCTCTGAAATCTGTATAAACTGAGGACAACATATTTTGAAACGATGGTGTCTTCATGCTTTTGCTTATTGTCTATGTCTCAATAGCGTTGGGTTTTTCATTTCTCTGCTCTGTTGCGGAAGCGGTGATCCTGAGTGTCACCCATCCCTACATTTCAGTATTAGAGAAGGATGGGCATAACGCAGCCTACGTACTGCGGCGAATGAAGCAGAATATCAATGATCCCCTTGCCGCTATTCTGACGCTGAATACCACTGCTCATACCATCGGTGCTGCAGGTGCTGGTGCACAGGCTGCCGCTGTTTTTGGTAATGCCTATGTAGGCGTGGCTTCAGCGATTCTGACACTGCTGATACTGATCTTTTCTGAGATCATTCCCAAAACACTAGGGGCGCACTATTGGCGGCAGTTAGCGCCATTGACTGCCTATACGCTGCAGTTTCTGATCTGGATACTCTATCCCTTCATCTGGATGTCGGCACAGTTGACCAAACTACTATCAGGTGGACACAGCCATGGACAGTTCAGACGGGATGAGTTTGCTGCAATGGCGGAAGCGGGGGCCGAGGAAGGTAAGCTCGAAGAGCACGAATCATTGATTTTAAAAAATCTGTTATTGCTGCGGGAGACCCGTGTTAGTGATGTCATGACGCCTCGTACTGTTGTCTTTTCACTGGATGAGAAGCTGACGGTGAAAGAGTACTTTGAACAATATAACAGCAGTCGTTTTTCCCGCATTCCGATCTACGAGGGGAATCGTGATCATGTCACAGGTTTCGTGCTTCGAAATGATCTGCTGCTCTCCCATGCCAGAGGTAACTCTGAAAACCCGTTGACTGTCTACCGTAGAGAGATGGTCGCAGTACCCGATAGCAGTTCACTGCAGACCACCTTTGAAATTTTCATGCAAAAGCGTAGCCATATCATGTTGGTAGTGGATGAGTATGGCAGCATGGAGGGTATACTTACTTTAGAGGATATTCTGGAGACCCTTCTTGGAATGGAGATTGTTGATGAAGGCGATAAGATTGATGATATGCGTAAGCTCGCCAGACGGCTTTGGAAAAAGAGAGCAGCTGCGATGGGGATAGAGATTGATGATTCAGATAATGGGAAATGATAGTAAGACTGAACGATCTGCTCTGAAATAGATTAAGTCAAAAGGCTACTTATCCTGTTGTTCTCTACAGTATGCTTTTGATTTCATATCAGCAGCCATGGGGTCTATCCCCTGGTTGATATACTCTTCTGTCATCTGCTTACGGCAACCTTGATAATTAAAAAGCTTAACATCCACTTTGTCAGAGCATCCTGATATTAATATTGCTCCAGCCAGAAAAACAGATTTCATCCACTGACTCCATAAAATAAACATATCGCCAATAGCTCATACTAACCTGATTGTGAGCTAATTCAACGCATTTATTAGCTTTTAATGAGTAAACAATAATCTATTGTAGAAACTGAACAGGTTTACAATTTCCTCTGTTTCAATGGGTTGTTGTAATAGTGAGGGTGGGGAAATGATGCCACACGATAAGCTATGATGAATCGTAGGGTGCGGCCCTGCCGCACCATCAGGGTGAGAATTCCCCAAAAAAGCAGATACTTTGGTTCACTATCAGCAGCGTCTCTACACCGTCTCGTCAGGTGGTTTGGTTTTTAGTTGGGCATGGTGCGGCAGGGCCACACCCTACGCGTGGATTTAGTTCGGGAAGTCATCAGGCTACTGTTCGAGCTTATGGTTTTGTTTTGGATGGGGCATGCCACACGATAAGCTATGATGAATCGTAGGGTGCGGCCCTGCCGCACCATCAGGGTGAGAATTCCCGAAAAAAGCAGATACTTTGGTTCACTATCAGTAGCGTCTCTACACCGTCTCGTCAGGTGGTTTGGTTTTTAGTTGGGAATGGTGCGGCAGGGCCACAC